>MFRJ01000104.1:3930-12840 GCA_001784535.1 Candidatus Melainabacteria bacterium GWA2_34_9 | reverse complement strand
TTTTCATATTTCATCCATTTTTTGTGAAAAAACTGCAATCTCTTTTAAAAAGGTCTTATTTCTTATATTATATTAATAGATTTTTTATGCGCCTGTAGCTCAGTGGATAGAGTAGCGGTTTCCGAAACCGTTGGTCATGGGTTCAACTCCCATCAGGCGTACTAGTTTTTATTTTAAACCTGAAAGGAATTTTAAAATGCTGGTTTCTCTAGAGTGGTTAAGTGAATATGTTGATATATCAGATTTAAGCCCTGAACAAATTGCTCATGAATTAACAATGAGCGGTCTGGAAGTTGAAGAAATTGAAAAAATCGGTGTTGATTTTACAAATATTGTTGTTGCAGAAATTCGTGAGATAAGCCCGCATCCTGAAGCTGACAAACTTCAACTTGCAACTGTTTTTAACGGAACAGAAGAAAAAACGGTTGTTTGTGGAGCAAAAAACATTGCAGTTGGTCAACTTATACCCTATGCAACTGTCGGCTCGGAAGTTATGGACAGGAAAACAGGCGAAAAATTTACTCTTAAACCCGCAAAAATCAGAGGCGTGGAATCACAGGGAATGCTTTGTTCCGCTGAAGAATTAGGTTTTAATACATCAGATTTTCAAGAAAATGACGGGATTTTAATTCTAAATAAAATCAAAGAAGACGTAAAAGCAGGTCAGGATGTAAAACAAGTTCTGGGAATCAAGGAAGATTCTGTTTTGCATGTTGCTCCAACAGCAAATCGTGGCGATGAAATGTCTATACTCGGTATTGCAAGGGAAATTTCGGCAATATTTAATAAAAAAATCAAATTACATAATCATTTTGAACATATTTTAGAATCTGATTCCGATTTTAAGATAGAGATAAAAGACTCTGATACTTGCAAATACTATTCTGTAGGTGTTATAAAAGACGTAAAAATAAACCCTGCTCCTGAATGGATGACAAGAAGACTTTTAGCTTCAGGCGTCAGAAGCATAAGCAACGTAGTTGATATAACAAACTATGTAATGCTTGAATATGGTCAGCCACTCCATGCTTTTGATATGGACAAACTGGGTGAGAATTATCTGTCAGTAAGACGTGCATATGAGGGTGAAAAGACAATTACGCTTGACGAAACAGAAAGAGCATTAACAACTGAATCTGTTCTTATTGCGACAAAAGAAGCAAATGTTGGCTTAGCAGGTCTTATGGGCGGCTTTACTTCAGAAGTTGATGAAAATACAAAAAATATTGCTCTTGAATCAGCTTATTTTACTCCTCAAACAACAAGAAAATCTGCCCGAAGCGTTGGTTTAAGAACAGAAGCTTCGGCAAGATTTGAAAGAGGAGTTGACATGGGTTCTGTTAAGCCGGCATTAATGCGGGCAATGCAGTTAATGCAAGAATTTGCTGATGCAAAAATTATCGGCATCTCTGAAACAGGAGAAAACAAACTTCCTGATATAGACATAACCCTTAGATTCAGCGAAATCAAAAGGATTTTAGGTACTGAAATACCTGAATTCAAATGCGTTGAAATTCTTGAAAATCTTGGCTTTGAAACTCTTGGCAGAAACACTTTTTCCGCAAAATTCAGAGTTCCAAGCTATAGAATCAATGATATAACAAGAGAAATAGATCTTATTGAAGAAATAAGCAGAATTCATGGATACGACAAGATTGAAACGACTTTGCCAAAAAATACACAGCCTTCTGAAGTATCAAACGAAACCAAAACCATTGATAAAATACACAAAATTTTCATCGGGAAAGCTTTCAGGGAAGTTGTTACTTCTTCTCTTATCGGAAAACCTCTTCTTGACTGGATTGGGATTAAACATAACGACAGCGAAGCTGTAAAAGTTACCAATCCTCAATCAGATGAATATACAATGCTTAGGCAAAACTTAATTCCAAATATTGCTCAAGTTATTAAATATAACTTTGATCAGGGACAAAAAAATCTCTGGATTTATGAAATTGGCAAAACTTTTTTCTACAAAGGGAATACTGACGAGAAAAATACAGGTGTTGAAGAAAAAAGAATCCTTGCAGGAGCAATAAGCGGAAATATTAATCAAGGAATAAGGAAAAATAAAGAAGAATCAGATTTTTATGCTCTTAAAGGTGTTATAGAAACTTTATTAAAAGAGCTAAAAATAGACTCAAGAATTGAATATGAGCCTGTTTCTGATATTTCATATTTTCATCCGGGCAGGACTGCTCAAATAAAACTTTTAGCAAAAAATTCGCCAATTATCGGGAATTTTGGGGAATTGCATCCTGATACAATTGAAAAATGCAAATTTAACCAGCCTGTTTATGTCTTTGAAATTGATATAGAACTGTTATTTAGCAACTTAAGCTACGCAACACCAAGATTTAAAATACTTCCACAGTTTCAAGCTGTTACAAGAGATATAGCGTTTATTATTCCGCAAAATATTACTTGTCAAGATATTACTAAAACAATTAAAAAGGCTTCTTCAAGCTTGTTTAAGAAAGCTGAAATTTTTGACCTTTATCAGGGGCAACATGTGCCTGAAGGAGCAAAAAGCGTGGCTTTCAGAATAACTTTGCAGGATGTGGAAGCTACTTTGACAGATGAAAAAATCGACGCTGAAATTCAAAAAATCAAGGAAGGACTTAAAAAAACTTATCCCGAGGCAAGTTTCAGAGAGTAAAGATTTTCTATCTAAAATGTAAAAGCAATTTTCCATCTATTTCTGTTTTTATATAAATATGAGGGATTTAGAGGGAAAAAAATTTAATGGGCTTTGAAATTTTTCAAAATTCAAATAATATAAAAAATAATCCGATGAATAATCAAGGAAAAACTACTCCGGTAGCTCAAAATATACAGCAAAATTCTGTTTTTGAAAAAAAACCTCCAAAAATTGCTGTAATTGATAATTATGGAGATAAATCATTAAACATTGACCCTTATGATGATATTCCTGATATATCGCATGGTGAAGCTGTAGAATCATACATAAAAGCTCAATGCTCTGGCGCAATAATAGAAAAAAAGGGGGATTTTACTCCGGCTACTGAAAAAGAAAACCGTAGAGGGGCATCTCCGACAATAGCTTTGAAAGAAGTATCTGACTCTATAAATAAAGGAGAACGATATGATGCTGTAAATTTTTCTGTAGAAGCTCCGGCAAAAATTGAAGATTTAGCAAAAGCAACAGGTTTTCCTTTAACTAGAGAAAATTTAGCTCAATATGCAGATAAAATTCGTAATTTGTTTAAAAGTGATAATTCACAGGAAAATAAAGAGTTTAAAGAACAATTTGAATCTATTGAAAAAATAACCGAAAAAGGAGTACCTTTTTATGTTGCAGCCGGTAATTCCGGAAATAATCAAGTTAATCTTTACTCTTTTGCAAAAGGCGTTAAAATTGTTGGCGCATTAGATAAGAACGAAAAAAACAAAGCCGAATATTCCGCTGATAATTCTATGGTTAATAGATGGGAAAAAGGCGATTATCCTATAAATAAAGTTAAAGACATAAACGGAAATTTAACTGGTTATGATATTAATGGCGATAATAAATCGGACGTTCTTGCAAAAAATACTTCGGGTAAACAAAAATCTATTTTCGATTCAGGTAGTCCTAATAGTATGAATGGAACTTCTTTCTCAACACCTGCTGCACTTGGAAAAGATTTGAGAGCAAAATTTGGTAATGTTTGCGGTCAATAAAATTTAATCAAGAATGAGTTTTATTTTCGGAAAACCGGCAAAGCCGGATTTTGCCAAAAATACACTCCCAATTTGCCATCAGGAATCAATAACTTTTCCGTTGAACAAATCCAGAACAAGTTTTGCCTGTTCGGATAGATTTACGGGTTTAATGTCTACTTTGACTTCCTCAAGTTCTTCTGCCATCTCTTTGTCTGCTTCAGAAACAGGTTTTTCATCAATTACAATCTGCGAAGTTTTTTGGGGTTTTGAAATTTCTTCAATAAGCGGGGTAGAAATTTGTTGTATTTTTGACTCCGCAGAATGTGTTTTCGCGACAGTCTTTAATTCTTCATTTTTTTTTTGAACCAACTCGTCTTCAGGTAGCGGTGTTCTTACAATTATTCTTGGCATAATTCCGAACATCTTTTCTGCTGCTTTTTCCAGCGGTGCAATTTTGCCTGTATCCTTTGCCTGTTTTACAAAATTTTCACCCTTAAACGTAATAACTATTTTTTGGGAATTAATTTCAACCGGCTTGGAAAGTCCTGAATAGAATGATCTTGCAGGAACGCTATCCAAATTTTCAAGAAGAATTTTCCAGCTGTCGGCTAAATTTACAGAAGGAACAGTAGCTGTATTAATTGGTTCTTTAACTCTTTCATCAATTTCAGGAGTTAATTCTTTTTCCGTTTCGGAAATTAAGGTCTTTTCCTCAATAATTTTTTCATTTGATTCTATAATTACTTCAGGTACAACGATATCTGATTTATGTTCTTTTAATTCGGGTTTAACCGGATTTGTCATAGTTGTAACAGCTTCCAAAACCTGTTTTACTGGTTCGATTTTTGGAACTTCCGGCGTTTTATGTTTAATTACAGTTTGTGATATAGGAGGAATAAGTTTTACGGCAGGCATCTTTCCTGAGGATAAAGCTTCTTCAAGCATTAAAATTCTTGATTCAAGCTCTTTTATCACCTGAATATCATGCCTGTGACAAATTCCTATTAGTCCTACCTCTAACCATAAAAGCTGTTGAGAGGAACTTTTAAGTGTTCTTTCGCAGTTAGAAAGCTTTTCTATTATTTGAACTATTTCATTTATTTCAAACTTGCTAACCTGTTCTTTTAAAGCAGGGAGAATGTTTTCAGAAACGTCAACAAGCTCTTTTACTTGTTCTAAATCACTTGATGTTTTGACAAACAATGAGTTTCTAAAATAATTTATCAGTTCTCTGATGACTTGAACCGGCTCATTGGTGACAGAAATTTCGTTAATAAGATTTATAAGCACACCGGTATCTTTATTAGCAAGACTGTCAGCTATTTTGAATAAAGTATCTTCCGGCATACTTCCCATAAGAGAAATAATATCATTTTCGGTTATCTCGTCTTGAAGAGAAGAAAGCACGCTTGTCTGATCAAGAAGACCTAGCGCATCTCTCATACCGCCATGGCATCTTCTTGAAATTACCGAAACAGCTTTATCATTGATTTTTATACTTTCTTTTTTGGCTATTTCTTTTAATTTCAAAGAAATTAAAACCTGATTTACCCGTTTGAAGTCAAATCTCTGACATCTGCTTATTATAGTTGTTAAAACTTTATGTGATTCAGTAGTTGCAAGTATAAAAACAAGATTTTTAGGCGGTTCTTCAAGGGTTTTAAGGAGAGTATTAAACGCGGCAGGCGTCAGCATGTGAACTTCGTCTATTATATAGACTTTATATTTCCCTGCAACAGGCATAAAATGAACTTTATCAATCAGATTTCTTGCATCTTCTACATTTCTGTTGCTTGCTGCGTCAATTTCAATAACGTCTATGGAATTCGAATTTGCTATATCAATACAGCTTGGGCATTTTCCGCATGGCTCGGTTGTTGGACCTTCAACACAGTTTAATGATTTTGCAAGAATCCTTGCCGTAGAAGTTTTGCCTGTTCCGCGTGAACCTGTAAACAAATAAGCATGTGCAACTTTATCAAAGTTAATCGCATTAGAAAGCGTTTTTACGACGATTTCCTGCCCGATAAGGTCGCTAAACTTCTGAGGTCTGTATTTTCTGTATAAGGGGATGTAACTTTCAGCCAATTAAGAATTCCTTTTTATTGTTCATAATCATTTTACAACAAAAACTCTTGTTTTTATTTTTGATATGTATGGTTAAAGCCTACCGGGTATCCTACTCGATCGCCCGTTAACGAAAGCTCCTTTTTATTTCGGCTTGCCTTCGGAACGCAAGCCCGTCTTGTTTGAAGCCTGAAGGGCTGAGTTACGGGCATTTAACAAATGCAAATTTAAATCATAAGCAAGCCAGAAATATAGGAGCTGAGGTTTAGGGCAAAGTTTCTTTTGCTTCGTTTTCTTTACGTTAAAGAAAATGAAGGCGGGTTAAGGGGTGCAACCCCTTTTATAAACAAAAAGTACATATAAAATTTCTTCCTGCTAAAATTTTATAAACAACAATTTGAATTTAAACTGACTAAGGAAATTCCATGCCAATACTTCCTGAAAAATTAAAAAAAGGCGATACGATAGGAATAATTTCTCCTGCCGGAGCTGTAAAAGATCAAAATCTTTGGAATACAACTATAGAGTATTTTGAAAACAAAGGCTATAAAATCAAAATAGCCACACATGCTAATGATAAAAACACTTATCTTGCAGGAAAAGATGAAACCAGACTTTCTGACCTTATAGATTTTTTCAAAGACGAAGAAATAAAAGCTATAATATGCTCGCGGGGCGGTTATGGAACTTTTAGGCTTCTGGAAAAAATTGACTGGGAAATTATAAAACAAAACCCTAAGATTTTTGTCGGCTACAGCGATATTACGGCTTTGTTGAACAATTTTGTTGAGAAATCAGGAATGATAGCTTTTCATGGACCTCTAGCGCTTTCAGATTTTGGAGTGGAACAGATAAACAAATATACAGAAGAAAGTTTCTGGAGAATCCTTGAAGGAAAGGCTGAAATCCCTTATAGTTTTCAAAACCCTTTAAATTATAAATGTATTCTCCCTGGAAAAACACAAGGCGTTTTAATGGGAGGAAATCTGGCTGTTTTATGCGGATTGTTAGGCACTCCATATTTTCCTGACCTTTCAGGAAAAATCCTTCTCCTTGAAGACGTGGGAGAACCGTTATATAAAATCGACAGAATGCTTATGCAGCTGAAACTTGCAGGAGTTTTCGAAAAAGTGTCAGGGATTTTATTCGGGGAATTTACAGCAATTATTGAAGCAGAAACCCCTGATGTTAACAAATTAACACCTGTTGATATCATAAAAGAACTTGCCAAAGAATTAAATATTCCCATCGGATATGGATTTACAGCTTCACATAGCTCACATAAAGCAACTTTACCTCTGGGAATAAAGTATAATTTTGAGTCTACTGATTTTAAGTTTGAAATTATTGAAAATTATGTGTTTTGAGATGATTAGAGCTTTTTGCTGTTTCTTCAAGTGATTTAAGACTTTTTTCGAGTTCTATTTTTTCTTTTTTTAGTCTTTCAATATTCATGGCTTGAGTATTAAATAAATTTTCACTTGTGTCAAAATTCCCTTCACATAAAAATTTAATGAGACTGATTTTGTCATTAATATGCCTAATCGCACTTTTATAGCCGGTTATTTCATCAATAAGCCTTTGTTTATTATCAAAGTTTAATTTATTTTGACCATTCTCCATGTTAAATCCCCCATTTTAATCCCCAAATTTTCTTTTTAATTTGTATATAAACTCATATATAAATTTTACATCCAATTTATAAAAATTCAAATTAATTGACAAAATATTAACTAAATAAATGAGTTTTTAAAATTTTAATTTAACGGAAGGCTGAAAAAGAAAGTACTTCCATTGTCGGGTATACTTTCTGCCCATATTTTTCCATTGTGACCTTCAATTATACGTTTTGCAAGATAAAGACCCAGTCCTGTCCCTACTTTTCTGAATTTTAATGCTTTTGAAAAGTATCTGTCAAATATTTTGTCTATATCAGCATCGGAAATCCCTTTACCATTGTCTTTAACTTTTACAATAACCTCTGTATTGCTTATTTCATAGTCAATAGAAATAATTCCACCCGGTTGAGTGTAAGTTATGGCATTGTTTAAAAGGTTTAAAACAACCCTTTTTATTTCATTTTTATCAATATTTAATAAAGGAATTTCTTCTTTAATATTATTTTCAAGGGCATGAGCGTTTTTAACAGCAAGGGGAGAAATCTCATTAAGGCATTCCGTCATTAAAGCTTTAATATCCGCAGGTTCTTTTTGTGGTTCAGCAGGAACAGCATCATATTTATAAACATCAAGAAGTGTATTAACAAGGTTTAAAAGGTCTTTGTTACTTTCCTGCATATTTTCAAGAGCTTCTTTTTGCTTATCGGAAATTTCCCCGAAAGTCCCTTTTAGAAAAAATTGCAGTGTGTTTTTTTCCGCAAGAATAGGGATTTTTAGGTCATGCGCGAGTGTTGCGCTAAAATCTTCGCGGATTTGTTCCAGTTCCTTAAGTTTTTTAATATCGTGAAGAAGTTCTTTCTGGTAATCTTTTATTTTTGTATCCCTATCCTGAAGCGCTGTAATCATTTTATTTATATTAAGGGAAAGTTTTCTGAGTTCATGGTTATATCTTATGTGCAGTCTTTCTGAAACATTGCCTCTGCTGACATAATCAAATATTTTTCCGATTTCATCAAGAGTATTAACGAGTTTTCTGTATTTTACATAGACAACAATCAGGCTTACAGAAATAAGGCAGCTTAAATAAGTTGTTATGAGAGGTAAGTTTTCTTCCAGATGCATGAATTTTTCCAGCTTAATACTTTTATTCAATTTTATACTAAATTCAGGGATTTTTAAATTTCTACAATCTCCCCTGGTTTTAGGATAATACATTCCGCGCCAATGGCTTCGATTTTTTGCTTAAATTCGTTTGCATCCGCTTTAATAGCAGGAAAAGTATTATAATGCATAGGAATTATCTTTTTACTTCCCAGCCATTTTGCTGCATGAACTGCTTCATCAATACCCATAGTATAAAATCCGCCGATAGGAAGCAGTGAAATATCGGGTTTATAAAGTTCACCAACCATTTTCATGTCATAATGAAGCCCTGTATCTCCGGCATGATAAACAGAAACTCCTCCCATATTTATAAGAATACTGGAAGGCACGCCGCCATATTGACCGTCAGGAGTTCCGCTGCTGTGTGAGGCAGGAAACCACATCGCATGTCCCC
>MFRJ01000104.1:0-3812 GCA_001784535.1 Candidatus Melainabacteria bacterium GWA2_34_9 | reverse complement strand
TATACTGTCGCCTAAATGATCTCCATGAGCATGCGTTACAAGTATGTCATTGACGTTAAGATCAACTTTTGCGGCTAAAGGATTTCCTGTTATGAATGGATCGATTAAAACAGAATAGTTGTCCTGGCTTATTTTAAAAGCACTATGACCGATAAACTGTATTTTCATTATTTTTCCCTTTATGTTTTTTCAAATTGGTATAACTTAAAAAAGGGCTTACCGCCCTTTTTTAAGTTTATAATTTTTTATTTTAAAAAAATATTAGCCATCTGCGTTTATTTTTTCAATTAAAACTTTAAGAACTTCATCAGCTTTATCGTTTTCTATCTGGCATGTTCCGGCATTCTGGTGACCGCCGCCGCCGTATTGAAGCATTAATTCGCCTATGTTTGTATTTGACGTTCTGTTTACTATAGATTTACCTGTTGCAAATACTGTATTTTGCTGTCTCAATCCCCACAAAATATGTATTGAAATATTACACTCAGGATAAAGTGCATAAATAGCAAATCTGTTGCCCGGGTAAATTATTTCTTCATTTTTTAAATCAAGTACAACAAGGTTTTTGTAAACCGTTGCACATCTTCTGACTTGTTCTATAAATTTTTCCTGCAGTGTAAAATATAAATCAATTCTTTCTTTTACATCAGGAAATTCCATTATTTCATCAATTGTATGATCTTTACAGCTATCAATGAGTTCCATCATCAGATTATAATTAGAAATTCTGAATTCTCTGAATCTTCCAAGTCCTGTTCTAGGATCCATCAGGTAATTTAACAGAACCCAGCCATTTGGATTGAGAATTTCATCTTTTGAAAATTGTGCTGAATCAGCTTTATCAACAGCTTCAAGAATTTCATCCCATTTGGAAGAAAATTTTTCTTTTCCGCCGAAATAATTATACAAAACTCTTGCAGCAGAGGGAGCTTCAGGGTCAATTATATGATTTTCTCTTTGCCCTTCCAGTCTTACTGTTTCGCTCAAATGATGATCTATAGCCAAATACCCGCCTTCAACATAGGGAAGATTTGTTGTTATGTCATTTTCTGTAATTGCAATTTTGCCATCCTGCATATCTTTAGGATGAACAAATAATATATCTTCAATCATATCAAGTTCTTTTAAAAGCGCCGCACACACAAGCCCGTCAAAATCACTTCTTGTAACCAGTCTGTAGTTTCCCATTTTTTATATAACCTCTTTATTAGACATTTTAAATTAAATAATAATTAAAATATGAATAAAAATCTAAGTTTATTTTATTATATTTTAATTTTATTTTACAAGTAATACTCCTAAAATATTAAATAACTTATTTACTTAACAACTATATTTATCAATTTATTTGGAACAACAATTATTTTTACGATTTGTTTTCCTTCTATGTAACTCTGTACTTTTGTTTGACCGAGAGCAATTTTTTCAATTTCTTCTTTTGATGCATTTTGGTATATTTCAAATGTATCTCTAAGCTTGCCGCTGATTTGAACAGCTATTATTACAGTATCAGATATACAAAGTTCTTCGTTATATTCAGGCCATACTGACTGGTGAATTGACTCTTGAGCACCAAATTCTGACCATATTTCATCAGATAAATGCGGCACTAAAGGTGACATAAGTTTTACCAGTGTGAAAACAGCCTTACTTAAAATGGCTTTATCTTCATCTGTATAATTGTTTTTTGCATTTACATAATCGTAAATACTGTTTACAAACTCACGACTCTTGCTTATAGCTGTATTAAACTGAAATTCATTGTTTATATCCTGAGTTATACCTTTTATTGTTTTATGAGTTTCTCTTAAAAGAGCTTTATTTTCTTTAGAAAGCTCATCGGGGTTAACTTCACCATAGTTAAAAATTAAATTAGGTTCGCATGTTTTAACTAAACGCCAAACTCTGTTTAGAAATTTATAACAGCCTTCTACACCTGCATCTGACCAGTCGAGGTCTCTTGCGGGAGGAGAGTCACTTAAAATAAACAATCTTGCGGTATCAGCACCGTAATTTGCAAAAATTTCATCAGGATCAACGGTATTGCCTTTTGATTTACTCATTTTTGTACCGTCTTTTAAAACCATACCCTGAGTTAAAAGATTTTCAAATGGCTCATCAAAGTTTACAAGTCCTCTGTCTCTAAGGAATTTTACGAAAAATCTTGAATATAAAAGGTGGAGAATGGCATGCTCGATTCCGCCGACGTACTGATCAACGTTCATCCACTTATTAACAAGCTCAGAATCAAATACTTTCTCACTATTTTTAGGATCAATATATCTTAAATAATACCAGCTGCTGCAAATAAACGTGTCCATTGTGTCAGTTTCACGTTTTGCAGGAGAATTACACTTTGGACAGGTCGTATTTATAAAAGTCTTGGAAGTTGCAATAGGCGACATTCCCTGAACCTTAAAATCAACATCTTTGGGGAGCAATACAGGCAGTGTTTCATCAGGAACTATACCGCATTTTTCGCAATAAATTATAGGAATTGGCGCGCCCCAATATCTTTGTCTACTTATAAGCCAATCTCTTAGTCTGAATTGGACTTTTCCAAATCCTGCGTTATTTTTTTCCGCCCATTCGGTAATTTTTTTCTTGCCTTCTTCACTGCCTAAACCGTCAAATTCGCCTGAATTTATCATAATTCCGGCATCAGTATAAGCTTCTGTAAGAGGAGCATCATCTTTTTTATCAACATCCCTGATAACTTCAATAATAGGAAGATTAAATTTCTTTACAAATTCAAAATCTCTTGTGTCATGAGCAGGAACACCCATTACAGCACCTGTTCCGTATTCAGCAAGAACATAATCCCCAGTCCATAATGGAACTTTTTTCCCGTTGAAAGGGTTTATGACATGTGTTCCGAGAGGGACTCCTGTTTTTGGTCTTTCTGTAGAAGTTCTTTCGATTTCTGTTAGTTTTTTTGAATTTTCTATATATTCGTCAACTTTTTGTCTGTTTTCAGGGGTAATTAATTTGTCTATGTGAGGATATTCAGGAGCGACAACAAGATAAGTCACACCAAAAACCGTATCAGGTCTTGTTGTAAACACAGGAATTTCAATATCAGCTTCCGTTACTTTAAATTTCAGTACAGCCCCATAGGATTTGCCTATCCAGTTTTTCTGCATTAATTTAACATTTTCAGGCCAGCCTGTAAGTTTGTCTAAATCCTGCAAAAGCTGTTCTGAATAGTCAGTAATTTTTAAATACCACTGAGAAAGCTTTTTCTTTGTAATAATAGATTCACATCGCCAGCATTTTCCGTCTTCCACCTGCTCATTTGCCAGAACAGTTGCGCATTGTTCGCACCAATTTACAGGAGATTCTTTTTTATAAGCTAATCCCGCTTTAAAAAACTCAATAAAAAGCCATTGGGTCCATTTGTAATAATCTTCTTTACAGGTTGCAATCTCTCTATCCCAGTCAACAGCTAATCCAAGCATTTTAAGCTGCATTTTCATGTAGTCCATATTGGAAAAAGTCCAACTAGCAGGATCTTCCCCTCTTTGAATAGCGGCATTTTCTGCCGGAAGCCCGAAAGAATCCCAGCCCATAGGGTGAAGAACATTAAAACCTTTCATTTTTTTAAAACGTGCAATCACATCGGAGATGGTGTAATTTCTTACATGTCCCATGTGGAGCTTTCCTGAAGGATATGGAAACATTGACAGGGCATAGTATTTAGGTTTATCTGATTCGTTAGGGGTTTTATTTATACCTTTTTCTTCCCAAGTTTGCTGCCATTTTTTTTCTATTTCCTGAGGAATATATTGTTCTTTCAAGATTAATGCTCCTTT
>MFRJ01000103.1:17181-17825 GCA_001784535.1 Candidatus Melainabacteria bacterium GWA2_34_9 | reverse complement strand
CCGAAAACAGAAATCAGATATGCTCTCGATACAGAATTTTTCTTAATACAGCGTTATGACCGAGTGGAGAAAAACGGTAAAATTATGCGTCTTCAGCAGGAAGATTTTACCCAAGCTCTTGGTGTTTGGGTTGATAATAAGTATAAAGTAACATTTAGAGATTGCTTTCAAGTCTTAAATCAAACAAGTAGACCCGCTCTTGATAAAATGAATTTTATCTCACGTGTAATTCTTAATTACTTAATAGGTAATTGTGATGCTCACGGAAAGAACTTTTCACTTGTTTATACAGGAAGCAGTATAATATTTTCTCCTGCCTATGATATTCTTTGTACAAGTGTTTATGACCTTGATAATACAATGGCTATGAAAATAGGAAAAGCAAAGTATATTCAAGAAGTTACACAAAAAGATTGGCAAATTTTTGCCAAAGACTTAGAAGTTGCTCCTTCTCTGGCAATAGAAGAGTTGCAACGCCAGATAAATGTACTTCCTGATATGTTAGAGCAAATTGTAAACAAAACAGATGCAGAAATAGGTCATAAAATTTTAGATTTTGTTATTAAAAATTGTGAAAGCACTAACAAAAGATTAAATTTCAAATAGACGATTTTTCTTTCAAGAGAAAAAAGTTGTAAAAAATA
>MFRJ01000103.1:327-17015 GCA_001784535.1 Candidatus Melainabacteria bacterium GWA2_34_9 | reverse complement strand
GGAATGAAGTGGGTCTTTATTATTTTGAGATTCTCGCTCGTACCAAGAGCTTTGCGGAATTAAGTTTTAAAAGAGAATTGATTTGTGTAAGTTTTTAGAAAAACATTCTCCTGTTGATTACTTTTTCAATATCTAATACTGTAAATTATGAAAATAAATACTTGTTTTTGAAAATTTTTTTACAGCATATAATTATAAAATTATTATTTTTATAGTAGGTGAGGTAAAAATATGCATAAGATAAAAAATATCAGGGATTATATAGAAGCTTTAAAAGAAATTGGAGAATTGCATGAAATAAATAAAAGCGTCGATTGCAATTTGGAGTATAATGTGGTGTTTATCAACTAAATGCCATCCGGAAAAAGGAATTGTATTTTTGAAAAATACAAAAGTTATTACTTTATCTCCATATTTATATCCTGATGAAAAGAAAAGCGGCATATCAACAACTGTTATATATGATTGTACCTGGCCTACCCAATGGGCAGAAGAATTTGTCCCTAAAAGAGGATCTTTTAAGTCTTTGTGGCCGGAAAAAATCCAGAAAAAAATTCTGGATAATTGGCATGAATAAAGAAAGGTATTTAAATGTATAATTTATTCTCTTTATTCACCGGATTAATTGTTGGGGTGGTATTTGGCTTATTAAAACTGCCAATGCCTGCACCCACCACTTTGGGAGCTATTTTGGGCGTAACAGGTATCTTTTTGGGATATAATTTAATAAGTTATTTTAAAATTGGCGTTCATTGATTTTAAATGTACTCAATAGGTAGACACAAACAGCTTCATCCTGTAATGTATATATTAATAATTTTATTTATTATTCAATTTGCTTTCTTTAATAATTATTAGGTTCTTTAAAATATGAGAAATTTTATTAAATTCTACGTAAACGGCAGTTATTATCAAGTAAATTGTGATAATGCATTTAAACCGCTTTCTCAATTTCTTAGAGAAAATCTTTATTTAACAGGAACGAAAGAAGTTTGCTGTGAAGGGGATTGTGGAGCCTGCACTGTCCTTGTTGGAAAATCAAATGGTGGAGAAATCCTCTATAAACCTTTAAATTCTTGTATTTTATATGTTTACCAGCTTGATAATACCCATATTCTGACCATAGAAGGAATAAAATATTCAGAAAATTTAAATCCTATCCAAAAATCTATAGTTAAAAATAACGGAACACAGTGCGGATATTGTACACCTGGTGTTATTAATACTTTGTATTCATATTTTAATAATCTTTCAGTCGCAGAAAGACCAGAAGAAAAGCAGGTTAAAAAAGCTTTAACAGGCAATTTATGCAGGTGTACCGGATATGAAGGAATTATCCGATCTGCTCTTGATGTAAAACCCTGTGATGTAAAAAAAATAAATATGCTTTATCCTCAAGAATCGCTTGAAAAAATTCTGCTTAAAAAAATTCTGGACGAGAAGACAGAAACTATTGAAATATCAAATGAAAACCAGAAATATATAAAGCCGTCATCTTTAGAAGAAGCTATTAATGAAAAAACAAAGAATACACAGGCTAAAATCCTTGCGGGTGGAACAGATATTCATGTTCTTTCAAACAAAAAAGATATCAAACCTGAAGTAATAATTGATATTTCTGATTTAAAGGAATTAAAAACCATTGATATAAAAAATGATTTTATTAATATTGGAGCAGCTGTAACTATTGCAGAATCCGAAAAAGTTTTTGGGCATTATTTTGCTGAATTTTACACTTTGCTTGAATATTATGCTTCGCCTCAGATTAAAAACGTGGCCACACTTGTCGGAAATATTGCAAACGCTTCTCCTGTAGGGGATAGTATTCCATTTTTAATGGTAATGGATGCTTTTGTGGAAGTAATTGGGAAAAATGGAAAAAGAGAGATAAACATAAATAATTTGTACAAAGGCTATAAAACACTTGATTTAAGCAGCGATGAAATTATTACAGGAGTAAAAATTCCTTTATTAAAACAAAATGAAACCCTGAAATTATATAAAGTTTCCAAGCGAAAACATCTTGATATTTCAACTTTTTCAGCGGCGTTTAAAATAAAACTGGAAAATAATATAATTCAGGATTTTTCTTTTGTTTTAGGAGGAGTTGCCGCTTATACAATTAAAATGAAAAAAGTTGAAGAATTTATCAAGGGCAAAGAGGCAACAGAAGATGTATTTGTTTGTGCCGGTAAAATTATAGAAGAAGAAATTTCTCCGCTTTCTGATGTAAGAGGCTCTAAAGAATACCGAATTGATCTTGCTAAAAACATTTTAAAGAAATTTTATTTGGATATTCAGCAAAATTACGACCAAAGTGAAGCTGCTTTAACTGATAAGGAATTATCTTAATGAATATAGTGGGCAAAAATATACCTCATGATAGTGCAATTACCCATGTGACAGGAAGTTCTGAATTTGTATCAGATATTCCCAAACTCAATAATGAAGTTTTGGTTGATTTTTTTCAAAGTACAGAAGCGCATGCTGAAATTTTAAACATTGATTTATCTCAAGCTCGAGAAATAGAAGGTATTATTGGATTATATACGTATAAAGATATTACAGGTGTTAATAAACTCGGACCTATAAATCAGGATGAAGTTCTTCTTGCTGAAAACAAAGTTGAATACTACGGTCAACCCATTGTTATTATTGCAGGCGAAACAATAGAATCAATTAATAAAGCAAAAAAAGCAATAAAAGTTTCTTATAAGCCTATAAAACACATTCTTTCAATAGAGGAAGCTATTAAAGAAGAATCTTATTTGTTAACTGAACAGGTTATACAAAACGGAGATATTGAAAAAGGCTTTTTTGAAGCCGAAAATATATTGGAATTTTCAGTAAACATCCCGGGACAGGAACATTTTTATCTGGAAACACAATCTGCTGTTGTTTATCCTCTGGAGAATAATTCATACAAAGTAATATCTGCCACACAAAATCCGTCTTATGTTCAAAGTTCTATAGCAGAAATCCTTGGAGTTCCTTATAGTCAGGTAATTGTGGAAACAAAAAGAATGGGCGGTGCTTTTGGAGGAAAGGAAAATCAGTCAGCACATCCTGCTGCAATGGCTGCTATCGTGGCTTCAAAAAGAAACAAAGCCGCAAGAATCAAACTTTCAGTTGACGATGATATGCAAACAACAGGAAAACGCCATGCATTTTTGAATAAATATAAAGTTGCTTTTAGTAATAATGGCTTAATCACAACGCTTTCTGCCGAATTGTTTTCTAATGGCGGTTATGCAAATGATGTTTCTACCTCTGTAATGGAAAGAGCCTTGTTAAATGCGGAAAATGCTTATTATGTTCCAAATTTTAAAGCGGTTGGGAAGATTTGTAAAACAAACCTGCCTCCAAACACTGCTTTTAGAGGTTTTGGCGCACCGCAGGGCGTTTTGGGAGTTGAGCAGGTTATTGAAAATATTGCTTTATTTTTAAAAAAAGATCCTCTTGAAATTCGTCTTTTAAATCTGTATAGATCCGATAAAAATAATATTACTCCTTACGGTCAAGCAGTTGAAAATAATACTCTCGGGCTAATTATAAAAAAAATTGCCGAGTCATCAAATTATTATGAAAAAGCAAATCAAATAAATAACCATAACAAAAGCAACAATGCAACTTTAAGAGGTATTTCCTGTATTCCTATTAAATATGGAGTAGCTTTTACCGCAAAATTTTTAAATCAGGCATCAGCTCTTGTAAATATTTATACGGACGGCTCTATTCAGGTTTCTACAGGAGCAACAGAAATGGGACAGGGTGTAAATACAAAAATCAAGCAGATTGTTGCGGAAGAATTTTGTATTAATCCCGAGTTGGTTAAAATTATGACAACTTCAACCGAAAAAAACAATAATACTTCGCCGACAGCCGGATCAACAGGGGCTGATCTAAACGGATCCGCCGCTTTGGAGGCTTGTAAGAAAATTAAAAAAAGTTTAATGAGATTTGCAAGTGAAGCTTTATTTCCTGAAAAACCGGATATTAAAGATATAGTATGGTCATATGAGGGAATATGGCACAGTAAATATCCTGAAAACATTATTTCTTATAATGATTTAATAAAAACTGCATATTTTAACAGGATTAGTCTGGGAGAAAGAGGCTTTTTTATAACGCCAACTGTTGATTTTGATAAAAATACAGGACAGGGTAGAGCATTTTTGTATTATACGAATGGCGCTGCTGTTTCTGAAATAGAAATAGACAGATTTACAGGCGATGTTAAAGTTAAAAGAACAGATATTTTAATGGATATCGGAAACTCTATCAATCCAGGAATAGACAGAGGGCAGATAGCAGGTGCTTTTGTTCAGGGAATGGGATGGCTGACAATGGAAGAATTGAAATATTCAGATAATGGTCAACTTTTGACACATTCTCCGACAACATATAAAATTCCGGGAATAAACGATATTCCTGAAATATTTAATATTGACTGGATTGAAAACGATACGAATACGTTAAATATCAAAAAAAGCAAAGGCATCGGCGAACCGCCTTTTCTGTTCGGGATTTCAGTATTTATGGCTATTCAGAATGCTCTTGCTTCTATTTCCGGAGAAGAGTCGGTTCAACTCAATGCGCCTGCTTCTGCCGAAAAAGTATTATCAAAAATCAGCGGGTGTATAATAATTGTATAATAATGAGAGATAACAGTTGGTATAAATTATGAAATTAAATGGTTTTTTAACAAAAATATTGCCTATTTTATTGTTTCCGATTGGGGATTTAATTGCTCAAACTATTTTAGGAGAATTTAATTTTTATAGGCTCATAGCTATAATGGCACTTGCTGTGTGCTTTTACCAATGGGAAACCCCAATGTTTTTCAAATTTTTGGATAAATATAAAACAAATTGGAATCTTCAAAAATTTATTTTTTTAAAACCGCTTTTTACTGAAGAAAATAAGCTTAGTTGGAGCGGAAGAACGTTCGGAGCTTTGTTATTTTTTAATCCGATATGGGTAGCAAGACATATTTATGTAATTAGTTTGGGAGAAAAACATTTTAATTTTGTTATTTCGATTCATGACATTATTTCCAGTTTATCAATAGGGACAAAATCTTTTATTGCAACATTACCAATTGCATTAATAGGAAATTATATAGTTCAGGCAAAATTACCTTTAAAACACAGGTTTTTAGGCAGTGTAATTCTAACAAGTGTTTTTGCAATTGCTTATGCGCTTTCTTATAAGTTCTTTTAACCGGGAAAATTTATAATGCAGAATATTTATTTAAGACAATCAGAACTATCATTATCTCAAACAGCTTTTATTTTAGTTACTGTAACTGATAAAAAGGGCAGTATTCCTTCTAATATCGGAGCTAAAATGATTGTTACAGAAGCAGGTCTTGTTTCAGGAACAATCGGAGGCGGTGCTCTTGAGTATAAAGCAATTGAATATGCTCTTGAATTATTTAAAAATAAAACTTGTATTACAAGCCATAAAATTAATTGGAATCTTCAAAAAGAATTTAATATGGTTTGCAGCGGAGAAATTGAATTATTTTTTGACGTTGTAAATTTTAATAAATGGGAAATAGCTGTTTTTGGAGCCGGACATGTTTCTCAGGCACTTATTAATATTCTCATCACATTAAATTGTTCAATAGCCTGTTTTGATTCAAGGGAAGAATGGCTTAATAAACTGCCTAATTCTCATAAGATAAAGCCTATAAACACAAATGATATTGCAAAAAATATTCAGGAATTGAATAAAAATAGTTTTGTGTTAGTAATGACTCATTCTCACGAGCAAGACTGGGAAATTATCAGAGAATGTATCAATCATAGCTTTAAATATGTCGGGCTTATAGGAAGCAAGACCAAACAAAAGTGGCTTAAAGAAAAAATATTGCAGGAAAACCTTCCTGAAGAAACTTTAAATAGAATTTTCTGTCCTGTTGGAATTTCTGTTGGCAATAATTCTCCTTCCGAAATAGCTGTAAGTATTTCAGCACAGCTTTTACAGGAGAGGGATAAATAAAAAGCTTTATGATTGGAATGAATATTTTATGTCTTTAGAACAGATAACTATATCTGCTATATTATTTTTTTTAATAGCAACATTATATTCTTCAGTCGGACATGCCGGCGCGTCCGGCTATCTTGCAGTTATGTCTTTTATGTCGTTTTCATCAGTAATAATAAAACCGACATCATTAATCTTAAACATTCTGGTATCTCTGGTTGCTTCTTATAAATATATCAGTGCAAAATATTATAAGTGGGAAATATTTTGGCCGTTTGCAATAACTTCAATGCCTTTTGCGTTTATAGGCGGGTATCTTAATATTGATGAGAAAATTTTTAAGATAATTGCAGGCATCTTTTTAATAATTTCTTCGATTTTATTAATTCTAAGAAGATATATTATAAAAAACTCAAATAATATTAAAAAAATGCCAAAATTAGCCGCACTGATTATTGGGGCGGCTATCGGTTTTTTTTCAGGCATAATTGGCGTAGGAGGAGGCATATTTCTTTCGCCTATTCTTATTCTTCTTTGCTGGTCTAGCGCAAGAGAAGCTTCCGGAGTTGCAGCAATTTTTATTCTTTTAAATTCAATCACAGCTCTTTTGGGAAAAATATATGCTGTAGGTGAAATTCCTGCACTACTGCTTGGTTTTTCAGTTCCTTCAGTTGTTATTGGAGGAATTATCGGGGCTACATTAGGAACAAAAGTAATAGATAAAAATGCTATATTAACAATTTTATCAATAATTCTTATTTTAGCGGGAATAAAAATGTTGGTTTCAATTTTTTAAGAAAATTTCTGTAAAATTAATTGTCGACCGGAATTAATTATTAAAAACTACAACATTACTTTTTATTTAAACAACATTTTTATTAAATCAAAAATGCTTAATTTTATTAAAAATTCATGTTTAAACTTGCCGAATTCAGGATATAGTTCTTCTTCAAAAAAACTTTCTGCAATGTCGGGGTCTATCATTCCAATTAATACAATATCAGGTTTTTGACTCATAAAACTATCAGGTGTATATGTTTTATAGCCCATAAATTCGCCGTCATTATCAAATTTTTTATCAGCAATACCAATAATATTTAACTTTGAAAGATCATAATTTTCTTTTACAGCTAAAAATCCCATACCGGCACCATAAATCATAACTTTTTTGTTTGCGTATTTTTTAGCTAATTTATCTATTCTTTTTTGAAAATTTTTCTTTTTTAAAAATTCTATTAATTCTTCTTTTGTATCAAACATATAAATTCACTCCTGTTTATCTATTTAAATATTACTTAAACTAAAACTAAAAATTATCCCATGAATAAATGGTTTTTAGAAAAACAAATCTGCTTAATAGCTTTAATCTAGCGATTCCTTATAATAATAAACTTTTTTCAATTTAAAAATAAAGTGATGATAATGAATGAGTTATCTTGTTTTACACCAGTATATAATGAAACAATTATAACTAAACTAATCAACAAACTCGAAAACTGGATTCAGTTAAATTCTAATTATTGTTAATATACTGATAAAGTAATTTAAGGCTTGTGTAAAATAATGATCAAT
Organism: Candidatus Melainabacteria bacterium GWA2_34_9; assembly: GCA_001784535.1. Lineage (GTDB taxonomy): Bacteria > Cyanobacteriota > Vampirovibrionia > Gastranaerophilales > UBA9971 > UBA9971. The sequence goes on along the minus strand of MFRJ01000103.1, from coordinate 9,452 downwards.
CCTAAAGTATCCGTAATAATCCCCTGTTACAATCATGGCATATATATAGATGAATGTGTTGAATCTGTTTTGTGCCAGACATTTGATGATTTTGAAATAATTATTATCAACGATGGATCAACTGACGATTACACAAACAAAATTTTATCCAATTATAAAAAACCAAAAACAATTGTTATAAATTCTATTAACCAAGGACCTTCTGAAGCAAGAAACACTGCAATCAGACAAGCCAAAGGAGAATACATCCTTCCTCTTGATGCTGATGACAAACTGGCACCTAAATACATAGAAAAAGCTTTAAAAGTTTTTCAACAACAGCCTGAAATATCTGTTGTATACACACTAGGTCAATATTTTGGAGCAAAAAAAGATTTGTGTCATTTTAAACCTTTTAAAATGCCTGATTTTTTGCTGGAAAACGTTGTATTTTCAACAGCTTTATATAAGAAATCAGACTGGAAAAAATACAAAGGCTATAACAAAAACATGATATATGGATGGGAAGATTTTGATTTTTGGCTGTATTTTGTGGCTGATAATAAGAATTTTTATAGAATTGAAGAGCCTCTTTTTTATTACAGGCGGCTTGAAATATCAAGAACAACCGGTGTTAAGAATGAAAAAATGATGCATTGTTTTATACAAATTTATAAAAACCACCCGATACTGTATTTTAAAAACATTTTTAAAATCCTGAAACTTTACTTTTCAAAAAAACACAACTATTACAAACTAATTATCATATACATCAAATATTTAAAATTAATTTCTATAAAACAATAAGAAGATTACGATAATATTATAATACAGGATTAATTCAAATAAAAATAGTAAAAATTTAAAGGAACTAAGAGTCAATGGTTGCAATAAGTATAATAATGCCAAGCTATAATTACGCAGATCTAATAACAGAAGCTATAAATTCTGTTATTATTCAAACTTATAAAGATTGGGAATTAATTATTGTTGATGACGGTTCTAAAGACAATTCTCTTGAAGTTATTAATCAATATGTTCAAAAATATCCTAATATTAAACTTTTTACACATAACAATAATGAAAATAAAGGACTCAAAGAAACAATAAAATTAGGGCTGGAAAAATGTTCAGGTAAATACATTGCTTTTTTAGAAAGTGATGATTATTGGAAAGATGATTATTTAAGTAAAAAAATTGATATTTTTAATCAAAATCCTGATGTAAAACTAGTTTTTAACAGTGTAAATCTTTTCGGTGATGAAAAGCTAATAACGGATTTTAAAAAAAGGTTTAAAATCCATTATAAAGATATTGATGAAATGAATTTAAGTTACTTCCGACCTGAAGATATTGCTCATTACTTCATGGTTATGAATATGATAGCCTCATTTTCTTGCACTATGATTGAAAAAACAGCCTTACAAGAGTGTAATTTTGAAACACCTAGAGAAGCTTGGCTTGATTGGTGGTTGTATACTCAAATAGTATTTAAACATCCGATATATTATATAAACGAAAAGCTTACATATTGGAGAAAACATCCTGACAGTTACATAAATTCGTTTACAGCAGAAAAAAGAATCCGAGAAAGCACTAATTTTCGTATTTCACATTTAGAGTTTATTAAACGATTTAAAGGTCTAGAATATAACTCAATTCTATTAAAAGCTTGTTTATTCAAATTGCTAAATAAAAAAATAAATGAGTTTGAGTCCTGTAAAGACAGTTTTATTGAGTCAATAAAAAACAAAAAAGTCTATCTATATGGAGCAGGTACTTTTGCAGAAGAAGTTCTGGAATATTGTAATGCTATAAGCCTTGATATAGCAGGTTTTATTGACGGTGATAAAAACAAAGCACAACAAAAAATCAACAAATACACTATTTTTACAAAAGATGACATTGCAACGATAAGACCTGATGTAATAATTATAAGTGTTAAAGAATGGGAACCCTGCTATTTTGAACTATTTGAATATTTAATTCAAAATAATTTGAATGTACCCTTAGTATCAAACTTTTTTGATGAAATTCGATATAAATCCCCAATTCCTCAAAATAATCAATTGTCGCCTGAAGAACTTTTTTTATTGCGGTAATTTTTAAAGATACCTATTTTATAAAATTCCAGATTCTTTCAGAAGAATTTCCGTCAGGATCTTTAAAAGCCAAGTTTTTGATTTCATCTCTTTTTTCTTTGTAATTATCAATATTATTAATCAAAAGATTTTCTATTTCCTGAAGAAGCTCGCCCTGATTATAACATTTTGGACCGGGGGTTATCCAGTTATAGTCAAACTGAATAGCTCTGTCACTTGAAATATACTTTTCATAATCATAAGGGAAGAACAATACAGGTCTGTTTGTAAGCAAATAATCCATATATATTGAAGAATAATCCGTTACCATAAGGTCTATATTCTGCAATACAGGATAAATATCTTTTATGTTGTTGTAGATAATTATGTTTTTTAATTTGCTGAATTCAGAATAATTTACATTTGGAATCGGATGAAATTTTAAAATAAATACAATTTTATTTTTATCTCCATATTGAGAAATTTCCTCCAGATTGATTATTCTGTCAGCTATAGGGTCATTACGGCTGTCCCTAAATGTTGGCGCGTACAAAATAGCTTTGTATCCCTGATTTTTGTATTCAATAATTTTATTACAATTTTCTATATCCGTTTCAAGCAAATCAAGTTCATCGGGTTCTCTGAACATAACATCATTTCTGGGATACCCACCTTCAAACACTTTTTTAGGCAAAAATGCCGGTTTAAAAACATTTTCTGTATAAAATTCTGATGTTGAATTTAGTAAGTCATATTTAGGAAAACGGCGTTTTAAAAAATAATTTAGCCTGTGTTTTTTTGATTTCATATTTTCAATTATTTCAGGCAACGTAAATTCTATTGTTTTAAACCCCACACCGTGCCAGAGTTGTATTTTTTTAGCTCTGGATAAAAGTTGGTGTTTAAATATATGTTTATTATTGGGATTATCAGCAGTGATTACAATAGAAGTTCTTAATAGCTTGTATGCGGTTTTAAAATCGGGATAAAAACAAACAGGCAAATTCTTTTCTTTTAATAATTCAAAAGTTCTTTTATTTTCGGTTAAAAAACTGTATTCTATGCCTTGTTCTTTTAGTCTTGTCAGATAATTGTACAAATATTTTGTGTTATCCATAAAATACTTGCTATCCTTACCTAAAAAAAGCACAGAGTTCTTTTTTTTAGGGATTAAAACTGCTAAAAACGTGCCTATTAACCACATAGCCAGATCAAGCATTGAAGGCAACGAGTCAAAAAGATTAAAAACAGGATTTAAATTTTTTGCTGTTTTATTAATTTCTGAAAATTTTTCATCATAATCTTCAGAGTCAATTTCATAATTAAAATCATATACAATCTTGCAGTTTAAATTTTTCTCTTTAAGATAATTTAAAATAGGCGGTATTATTTTATCTTTACTATGATTTAGAACCGTTGAAACTATTATGTCAGGCTTGAGTGTTTCAATTTCATCAAAAAAGAAAATTTCATAGTTTGCTATTTTATTTCCTTTTTTCCCATAATCCCTGTCTATAATTCCCAGAACATTTAAAGCAGAAAAATCAAAATTCTCAAATAATTCCTGCGCAAAAATTCCTGCTCCATAAAAAACAATTTTTTCATTTTTGTATATAGTTTTTAATTTTAAGATTTTATACCATAAAAAAGGCTGTAGTATTTTATACAAAAGTTTTTTCAGCATTTTATACCTGCATTAAATTTATTCTGAATGAGCATAGATATGCCAGCCAAAATTATATCATGCCCCGTTGTCCAGACAGAAAATTTTTTAAGTTACTATACTAAGTACCTGAAAAAGCGCCTTTTATTTTGTCAAAAAGGTGTCCGTCTTTTTTTAATTTTTCGTTATTAATTTCTGCAAGCCTTTCAAAAAGCCTTTTCTCTTCTTCTGAAAGGTTCATAGGTGTTACCACATTTATTTTTACAAACTGGTCGCCCCTTCTCGAAGGAGTATTCAAATAAGGAACACCGACATTTTTTAATGTAAGCACTGTACCTGACTGAATTCCGACATGGATTTTAAGTTCTTTAATTCCATCAACTGTTTCAACTTCAATAATGTCGCCGATAGCTGCCTGCGAAAAACTTATTCCTTTTTCAAGGTAAATATTAACGCCGTCTCTCTTGAAAGCTTTATGAGGTTTTGCATATAAAACTACATATAAATCCCCCGGAGGTCCTCCGTTTAAACCATAGTCACCTTCACCGCTGACTCTGAGTTTATTTCCCTCATCTACACCAGCCGGAATTTTAATATTAATAACTTTTTTAACTTCTTTTCTTCCTTCGCCGCGGCATTCTTTGCACGGATTGGAAATTATTCTTCCCTGTCCCTGACATTGCGGGCAGGTTGAAACCTGTGTAAAATGTCCCAAAATCGTCTGGGTTACATGCTGAACTTTTCCCGAACCTCCGCAGGTAGGACATGTGGAAGGAGCTGATCCAGGCTCTACTCTTGAGCCGTTACATCTGGAACAATTTTCGAGATGTGAAATTTCAACATCTTTTTCTAATCCGAATATTGCTTCTTCAAATTCTATTTGAAGGTCAAGTCTTAAATCACTGCCTCTTCTTGGAGCGTTAGGGTTTTGTCTGCCTCCGCCGAATCCTCCGCCAAAAAAGCTTGATAGAATTTCGCTCAGATCGCCAAAACCAAAATCAAACGGTCCGTTAAAATCATAGCCCGCATTTTTAAGTCCGTCTTCTCCGTATCTGTCGTACATGGAACGTTTATCATCGTCCATAAGCACTTCATAAGCCTGCCCGAGTTCTTTAAATTTTGCTTCGGCATCAGGAGCTTTATTTACATCAGGATGAAGCTGTCTGGCTTTTTTTCTAAAAGCGCTTTTAATATCGTCTTTTGAGGAATTCTTTTCTACACCCAGAATTTCATAATAATCACGATTGCTCATTATATATTTTTGTCCTTTTATATTTATTCATTAACCGCTACATTTACGAGAGCCGGTCTTAATATTTTATCGCATAATTTATAACCGCTTTGCAATTCTGCAATAACAGTATGATCGGGATGTTCTTCGGAAGGAGTTTGCATAATAGCCTCATGCAAATTAGGGTCAAATTCCTTTCCGACAGTTTCTATTTTTTCAACGCCAAGTTTTTCGAGTGCATCAATAAATTGCTTCTGGACAGCATCAAAACTTTCTTTTAATTTTTCAGGGTCATCAAGCTCTTTGAAAGATTTTTGAGCTCTTTCAAAAGTATCCATTACGGGAAGAAGTTTTTTAACTGTATCTTCGGCGCCGTATTTTAAAAGTCCTTCTCTTTCTTGTTCCTGTCTTTTTCTAAAATTGTCAAAATCAGCAGCAAGTCTTATATAATGAGAATCTACAGTTTTTTTGTCGTCTTCAAGTTTTTCAAACTTGTCTTTTAATTCGCAAAAATCCTCATAACATACCATTTCAGGCTGTTCTTGTTTTTGTTCAGACGTTTCTTTTATTTCTTCAGCTTCCTGAACAAAAGGATTTTCGGTTGTTGATTCTTCTTTTTTATCTTGCGAAGCGGGAGTTAAAGCTTCAGCGGAGCTTTGCTTCGATGAAGGCTGTAACTCATTCTCTTTTGATTTATCTTTTTTAAGCATTTTTTATTCCTTTAAATATATAGAAAAGCTCGTATAAATTACTGCATTTAATTAAACATTATAAAACAACCAAAAAGATTTTCTTAATATTTTTACATCATACCAATTAGAAAGAATTTTAAAGAAATGCTAATTTGTTAGTATTACCCAAAAAGAGAGATTTTATGAGAAAAAATTTTATTTTAACTATTCTAATAGGTACATTCGTGTGTTTAAATTTTGCTGTTCCTTCTTACTCAAAGACTGATTCTAATGCAAAGACCGACAGCAAAAAAGCCGTTCTTGAAGGAAAAGCTCAAAAAAATCCTTTAAAACAGCCTGTACTTTCAATGATTGAAACAGGTTTAAACAGCAATACATCGCAGGAAGGTCAGGAATTCAGCGCAAAGCTCATGGAAGATGTGTTTTATGATGGACAGACTTTAATTCCAAAATCCAGCATGGTTTACGGTTCGGTCTTAAAAGTAAAAAAAGCCGGACAGTTAAACAAAAATGCTTTTATTCAGTTAAAAATTGTTGAAATCAAAACATCCGACGAAAAAATCATTTCTATCAAAGATAAGCCTATGATTGTAGAGGTTTATCAACCTGTTTATGAAACTAAAAAAGAAAATTTTATTAAACAATTGCCTGGTACAATCGCGAGTACAGCAACTTCTGTTGTTCTGGGAAACACTTCTTCTATCGCAGATGCTGCTGTATGGGCTATCAGTACAGGCGCAAAAATCACTGTTGGTGCTATATCAGGAATTATTGCCCCTGATGAAGGTAAATCAAGAGGAGAAACTTCCGCTGAAAGAGCTTTAGATTCTACACCACTGGGTGCTGTAAATATAGTTGTGAAGAAAGGCGAAGATATTTGTCTTAATCCGGGGCAATACATTTGTATTTCCTTTGACAGAAAGACTGTTGAATATATAAAAGAAACTATTTCTTATACGCAAAATAATCAGGCTTTAAATTAAAATTTTAAAAGCTTATTAAAAATTTACTTAAAAAATTTATACAAATCCGCAAATAGCCTCTGGATTTCAAAAAAATTTTTAGGCTTATTTATTTTAAAGAAAATTAACAAACTTAAAGAAAATTATGTTGTAACATGCATGCCTAAGCACTAAATTTTTTATATTTTGGGATAGGAAAAATACGAGTCGAAAACATAGTCTAATTTGGGGAGGAAACCTGTGACATCATTCTTATCTGAGTCAATAAAGCTCAGCGATAATGCAAAAACTGTTTTAAGTAAAAGATATTTAAAAAGAGATAAAGACGGCACTCCTGTAGAAAGCCCTGAAGATATGTTCTGGCGTGTTGCGCAGTCTATTGCTTCTGCTGACAAACAGTACAATAAAAACGATGCCGAAGTAAATAAACTGGCGGAAGATTTTTACGGGATGATGGCAAATCTTTATTTCATGCCAAACAGTCCTACTTTAATGAACGCTGGTAGAGAACTGGGACAACTTTCGGCATGTTTTGTTCTTCCTGTTGACGATTCACTTGATGCAATTTTTGAAGCAATAAAAAATACCGCCATGATCCACAAAAGCGGCGGCGGAACGGGATTTTCCTTTTCAAGATTAAGACCAAAAAATGATGTTGTAAGATCAACAATGGGTGTTTCATCAGGTCCTGTATCATTTATTGAAGTGTTTAATGCTGCCACAGAAGCAGTTAAACAGGGCGGAACAAGAAGAGGCGCTAACATGGCAGTTCTTCGTGTCGATCATCCGGATATTATTGAATTTATTAACTGCAAAACAGAAAATGACAGGCTTAATAACTTTAATATTTCTGTCGGAATTACAGACAAATTTATGAATGCTGTTATAAATAATGAAGAATACGATTTAATTCATCCTAAAACCAAGCAAGTAATGAAAAAATTAAATGCAAGAGAAGTATTTGATATAATTGTCGACCATGCCTGGAAAAATGGCGAACCGGGTATAGTATTTATTGATAGAGTAAACCAGTACAATCCTACTCCTCAGCTTGGAGAAATTGAATCCACAAATCCATGCGGCGAAGTTCCTTTATTACCTTATGAAGCATGTAATTTGGGTTCTATTAACCTTGCACAATTAATTAAATATACTGACGGCAAGCCTGAAATTGATTGGGAAAAACTGGAATATGTTACAAAACTTTCAATACACTTCCTTGATAACGTAATTACCGTTAATAATTATCCGCTTCCTCAAATAGCGGAAATGGTTAGCGGAAATAGAAAAATCGGTCTCGGCATTATGGGCTTGGCTGATATTCTTATGACTCTTAAAGTTCCTTACAGTTCAGAAGAAGGTACAAACCTTGCTACTCAGATTATGGAATTTATTGACTATCATTCAAAAGTTGAATCTATTGAGCTTTCAAAAACAAGAGGAAAATTTGCAAGCTTTGACGGAAGCATCTATGATGGCAAAAATTTCCTTTATAACCATTTTGCAGGCAAATCAGCAGGCATGGTTTCTGATGAAATGTGGAAAGACCTCGATAAACAAATTGCAGAACACGGAATTAGAAACGCTACAACTACTTGTATTGCTCCAACAGGAACAATAAGTATGATAGCAGGCGCTTCCTGCGGTATAGAACCTCTGTTTGCTCTTGTATTTACAAGAAATATTCTTGACGGGGCAAATCTTCTCGAAGTTAATCCTCTGTTTGAACAAGTTGCAAAAGAAAGAGGCTTCTACAGTGAAGAAATAATGCAAAAAATCTCAGAACATGGCACGCTTCACGGAGTTGAAGGTGTTCCTGAAGATATTGTAGATGTTTTTCAAACTGCGCATGATGTTACACCTGAGTGGCATGTAAAAATGCAGGCTGCTTTCCAGCTTCATACAGATAATGCAGTTTCCAAAACCGTTAATTTTACGGAAGAAGCTACACGGGAAGACATAGCAAAAGTTTACGAGCTTGCGTATAAAGTCGGGCTTAAAGGCACTACAGTTTACAGAAATAACAGCCGTAGTTTCAATCAGCCTATGTCCATATCCTCAACAAAAAAAGAAGAATCGACAGATAATCAGGTTGAATTAGGAAGTGTAAAACCAAGACAAAGACCTAACGTAACTTTTGGTATTACAGACAAAATTCAGACAGGCTGCGGTCCTCTTTATATAACAATAAATACTGACGAAGAAGGCTTATGCGAAGTATTTGCCAGAATGGGCAAATCAGGCGGTTGCGCTACCAGTCAGGCAGAAGCCACAGGAAGAATGATTTCGCTTTCCTTAAGAGCCGGTGTTGATATAAATGAAATTATCGATCAGTTAAAAGGAATCAGATGCCCTGCGCCTTCTTTCGGAAAAGGCGGAGTAATTCTTTCCTGCTCCGACGCTGTTGCAAGAGTTCTTGAAAGAAATATCGAAAAAATTGCCGGTTTAACGGGAATAGGTGATATTAATACAAAACTAAAAAGCGGAGCTGTTGATGCTGCACAAATAAAACTGGAT
>MFRJ01000103.1:0-284 GCA_001784535.1 Candidatus Melainabacteria bacterium GWA2_34_9 | reverse complement strand
CTGATTGCGGAGCAATGCTGGAATTCAGCGAGGGCTGCGTAATGTGTCCGAGCTGCGGATTTTCCAGATGTAGTTAAGAATAAATAACGAATGTTAAGAAACAAAAGGGCGGGTTGAAATTTTTCAGACCGTCCTTTTAAAAATTTGCTATAATAAAACCTGAAAAACTTAAGGATAATTCTTAATGGATAATGATTATTTAAAAGAGCTTCTTTCAACACATAGAAACGATAAAATGATCTTGACCTATTATCTTATAGCTTCTTTAGGCGGAACTATAGGAT
>MFRJ01000102.1:25633-30194 GCA_001784535.1 Candidatus Melainabacteria bacterium GWA2_34_9 | reverse complement strand
ATAATACGCGACGCTGACGGTCTTGCCTTAAGCTCCAGAAACACATATTTATCTGTGGATGACAGACAAAAAGCGCTAACTTTATCAAAAGTTCTAAGAAATATTAAAGAAAGTTACGAGGCTGGAATCTATTCATGCAAAGAAGCTGTTAATAATGCTTTACATCTGCTTCATCCAGATGCGGAACTTGAATATCTTGAATGTTTAGATGCTAATACACTTGAAAAGGTCGATATCCTTAAAGAAAATACTTTTGTGGCAATAGCCGCAAGAATCAAAAATGTTCGATTAATCGATAATTTGTTATTTTAATCTATACAATTTTTAAAATTATTGTTAAACTGAATATTATATAAGGAAAATAGTAGCTGGGAATTTTTTGTTGGGGTTATATATTGATTAAATTATTAAAAGGATTATTTAAGCTTATTGAAGGTATATTATTTATTTTCCTGCCTATCGTAGTATTTTATTGGTCATTAACTCTTATAAATCTTGATGTTGTTAGACCATTTATAACTATATTAGGCAGTTTTATTGATCCTTTAATTTTGCCTTTCAAAAGTTATCTTGAATACAAAATTACATATGAAAACGACTATACAGTAGATTACACAATTTTATTTTTTGCAGTAATGATATTATGCACGGCGTTTATTTTTACATTAATTGGGCGTATATTAGATTTTATTAATAATATTATCGAAAAAATTCAAAATAAAATAAAAATGCAGGATGTAATTAGAAAAAAACAAGAAGAAAAACAGGCATATATAAATGAAGTAACAAAAAATAATACTATATATGTCGTCTTGAAGCTAACAAGAAATCAAACCAAGGAAGCTTATCTTATTAAATCAGAAGATGCTGATTTCTTTTCGGTTGGATTGGTTGATTCTTATGAATCTTCATTAAAAAATGTTTATAAAAAGTTTAACGGCAAGAATTTTGGACGTCTTGGCGGAACAAATGGCTTAAATAATTACATTTTTACAGATATAAATAAATTTTTAGAATATCTTCCATTTTTCATGGAGCGTATTGAAGAAGTTAATAAAGGTATGCAAGATTTAAATATAAAATTCAGCTATGAAATTGCCTGCCATTGCAGTTATAGTGATGCAAGCGCACAGGTTGATTTAGATATAACATCTACAATTTTGAATCTTTGCGGAGATAGAGAAATACTTTTAAGCGAACTTTTAAAAAGCAGGCTAGGAGTAACAGAAAATAAGACTTTCAAGCTTTATTCCAGAGGAATTTATCTGATAAAAGACAAACAAATGGATGTTTTTAAATTTAAATTAGTTTAAAGATGATATTTCTTCATTTAAGACTTGTAAAACATCTTGAAAAGGTATTTTTTTAATAATTTCGCCTTTTTTAAATATATAAGCTTCCTGTTTTGAGCATGCCACGCCTATATCTGCTGCTTTTGCCTCTCCCGGACCATTTACATGGCATCCCATAACAGCAACTGTAAGCGGTATTTCAATGTTCCTGAATTTTTCTTCGACTTGTTTAGCAAGTTCAATGATATTAACTTCACATCTTCCGCAAGTAGGACAGCTGATTAAATTAAGTCCTTTTTTTCTTATATCAAGAGCTTTAAGTATTTCCCATCCTGCATAAATCTCTTCAACGGGATCTTCCGTTAGTGAAACTCTTATGGTATCGCCAATACCTTGATTTAAAAGTACACCGATGCCTATAGAAGACTTTATTAAGCCAGTTTTTATTGTTCCTGCTTCTGTAACTCCTAAATGAAGCGGATAATTAACTTTTTTAGCTATTTTTTTGTAAGCTTTAATCATAGTAGGGACATCATTGGCTTTTAAAGAAATTTTTATAAGGTCAAAGTCAAGATTTTCCAGTATTTTTACGTGTTTAAGCGCACTTTTAACAAGATTTTTGTAAAGCTTTTCATTATTCTCAAGTAGATTTTTTTCAAGAGAACCGGCATTAACTCCTATCCTGATAGGGATTTCTCTTTCTTTTGCGGCTTTAACAACTTTTTCGATATGCTCATTGTTTCCGATATTCCCCGGATTTAGCCTTAATCCATCGACCCCCTGATTAATAGACTCAAGCGCAAGCCTGTAATCAAAATGAATATCTGCTATAAGAGGAATTTTTATTCTTTTTTTGATTTCGCTTATGGATTCCGCGGCTTCATTGTTAAGCACAGCGACTCTCACAAGCTCACACCCTGCATCCGAAAGTTTGTGAATTTGCTCTACAGTCGCATTTACATCTCTTGTGTCGGTAGTACACATAGATTGTATTGAAATAGGAGCATTCCCTCCTATTTCAATATTTCCGATTGTTATTTTTTTTGAAACTCTTCTTTTTTTCATTTTTCTGTACTTAAAAATCTATTTCAGTAAAAAGTTTATCATAAAAAATAGGTCTGAAATTCAGACCTATTTTTAAATATATATTTCTTGAATTTAATTATCTGATGATTGTTGTTTCTTCAGTTGTAGTAGTTTTTTCAGGTGAATCATTTTTTTGGAATCGAGCAAGAAAAGCATTTAGAGCTTTTCTCCCAAATATTCCATTAGGTACATTATTACCCCAACCAGCTGTGTCTATGTTTCTTAATACAGCTCTATTGTCCAATAAGTACTTGGCGGCTTGTCTCTGTTCTTCAAGGTCAGATGCCGATGTTTTAAGCATAGCTTTGAGGGCACCTTTTCCTATAATGCCATCACGGTGACTTCCTCTAGCTGCAGTATCAAACAATTTAAAATTATCATTTATTGTTTGGGCTGCTCTCTGCGCAGTCATTTCTTGTGGTTTAGGTGGCTTTATCTCATGTTCATGATTGTGTATAGGTTTTTGTTGATAACCATGGTTTGCAAAAATTGAAGGTTGCTGAGAAAAGCTCATCGATGAAAAATTATAACCGTAATTTTGGTTATAATTTGAATAATTATTGTTCCAATACATACTGTTAATACTTTGAATACTCATTTACACTCCTCCTCAAAAAATATAAACATTCACCCCATAAATTAATTCTTAAAATCACCCATATATATAAAAACAATCACAAAACGAGGATTTCAATAATTATAATATTCTTAATAATTCATTACATTTTTATAAAACTTACTTGATGAAACTCTACCGGAAGTTTTTTGCATCAATTCTCTGTTTTTTAAAATTTCTTCAGAAGTACTGTAAAAATTTTCATCATAATATGGAATTCCTGCGTTAGTTTCCAAAATTCCTTTTTCTTTTTCTGTTAAAAAGTTTTTTAACAGTTCACTTTTTTTATATGCAATAGTTCCTGAAGTTTTTTTGCCGATAGGCTCAGTTCTGCCAATAAAAAATCCTGCTTCAATTAGCCCTGTCCTAACAGGAGCAGCAGAACTGTAAGTTGTTAAATTTCCGTTTTCATCTAAAAGTCTGTATAGTTCCCTGAAAAAGTCCACCGTCCAAAGGATGGGAGCTTTTGAGGGAGTAAACGGATCATGAAAAATAAAGTCAGGGTGGCAGAAGCCACTTTTTATATGACTATACTCCTTCAGGGTATTGTTTGATTTTTCGTTGAGACCATTAATAAGCTTTATAGCGCTTCTTGCATCGTCTATAAAAAAGTTAATAGTCAATAAACTGTTTACAGGAGAAGCCTCTCTGTTTCTAGTATTTCTAGACGATATAGTCTGATAATATATATTATGTAATTTCTCTTTAATTTCGAGTACTTCTATACTTTTATATCCCTCGGGTAATAATTCGTCGATATTAGGGCTATATTTATGCACATCTTTTATGTATTCATCAAGGATAGCACCTACATTTATGTGTTTACTAATTGCCTCAAAAAAAGTTTGCTCTAAAAATTGGTTATTAATTCCGTCGAATAAAATACATGAAAGTGCGAGAACTTTCGGATCAATTTCAATAGCGTTAATTGTAATTTTGCATTCAGGATTTATTTTTAAAATTTCAGAAACCGCAACTTTGCTGTTGTAGCCTAAGCCAAAACAAACATCGAGTATTTTGACTTCGTTATTGTGTTTTACAAATTCTAATAATCCTGAAGGTATAGTATATTTTTGCAAAGCTTCTGTGTAAGCACCGATTTTGCTGTGATAAACGTCTTTTACGCTAAAATTATAAAGACTTATTGTTCCGTCTTCAGTAATTATGGGAATAAATTCCACTCGCACGTGCTCCAAATGAAATATCTTATCTATTTATAATGATAACAAATAAAAATTTTAAGTCTGAAATTTTAACAGCTTGAACAATTGCTGATCAAAAGTATTTGCAAATTTTTGTTTATCTTTATTGCTAAACGGTTTAGGTCCGCTTGTCTGAACGCCTGTATCTCTCAAATCAGACATAAAGTTTCTGACTGAAAGACGTTCTCTAATATTTGAAGTAGTAAAAAGATCACCGTGAACGCTTATGGCTACAGATCCTTTTGGAATCACCGCAGCAGCTAGTGGAATATCCTGCGTAATAACAAGATCTTTGTCCTCTGCTCGTTCCGCAATATAATTATCTGCCACATCAGCACCTAAAGCAACTTTTACAGCAGAAAGAT
>MFRJ01000102.1:25467-25614 GCA_001784535.1 Candidatus Melainabacteria bacterium GWA2_34_9 | reverse complement strand
AATAATTTTATTTGAAACAAATATTGTTTCAATACAGCGTTTATGAGCTGCTTTTATAATAATTTCTTTGATTTCGCCGGGGCAGGCGTCTGCATCAACCCAGATTTTCATAAAACACCGCATTAATAATTAACTTCTAGTATTCAT
>MFRJ01000102.1:21140-25167 GCA_001784535.1 Candidatus Melainabacteria bacterium GWA2_34_9 | reverse complement strand
AATACTTTGAGAACTACTGTAATTTTGGTTGTTACACGAACTATTGTTGCCAAAACTATTTGACATGCTTTGCCACGAAGAGCTTAATGGGCTGTTGTATGCATAAGAATTTCCTCCTGCCGCTGCATTTTTTATCCTGTCTATTCTTTCAATAAGTGCTTCTTGCGGAAAATTTGTCCCGAGTACAGCTATTTCCAGCCTATTGACTCTCTTATAAATATTGTTATTTTGAAATGTATTGCCAAAAACATTTCTTTCAATTCCAGTTATAACAGGATAATCACTATATTCATTATTTTGATCATTATAATACTCGTAATTTTGTGAAAAAGCAGGAAGTGTTAGAACCAACAGAAGATAAGTTAACATTAATAATATTTTTTTGAACATATAACCTCTCCTTTTACTTGCGTTATAATTAAAAAATTAAACTGAATCAGCAAAAATTTTATTACCCTGCTGCGGTATCCAGAAGTTTATAAATTTATTAACAAATAAAAATTTTATGGCTAAGCTGCATTTTGTTCGGGTATATTCATATTTATAAGTGATGAATATTAAATTTCTCAGGATTATAATTAAAATCAAAATATATGGTTAATTTAAATGATTAAATGCACAAAAAATTTTTTCATAGCATTATTTACAATAGTTTTCGGATTATTATTTTCTGTTTTACCGGCAGAAGCAATTAAAGTAGGCTTGTATGTTAACGTAAATGAAGTAATGGTTGGTACCTCCAAAGGTGGCGTACTTTCTGACGCTCAAACAGGTCAGGATTTGATGATGCTTTCTCAAATGAAACCATATAGGCTTATAAAAAGCAGCTCGGGCATGATAATTTCCGTAGACGGGAAAAATTATCAAATAAATTCTAATAGAATAAAAATAAAGACAATGGAATCAGACGGCTTAGTTTATACAAAAAAACGTTGGTACAGAGGAAATATTCTTGTATATAACTCAGGAAACGGGCTTGTTTTAATAAATGATGTTGACCTTGAAAGTTATATTCAAGGGGTAGTGCCTTCAGAAATGCCGGCACGCTGGAATATAGAAGCCTTGAAAGCTCAAGCTATCGCTGCAAGAAGTTATGCTATTGCTAATATGGGGAAAAGAGCCAAGTATGGTTTTGATGTAAAGGATACAACAGAAGATCAGGTTTATAAGGGTGCATCTGGTGAAACAATAAAAACCAACGGCATCGTCAAAGCTACACGTGGACAGGTGCTTGTATACGGCAATAAAGTTATCCCTGCATATTACCACGCTAGTTCCGGCGGTCAGACGTTGCCCTCAAGCGCAGTATGGAGTAAAGATTTACCGTTTGTGCGTCCTGTAGTTGCTTATGATTCAAATGTGCCTAAAAGCGGTCACGGTATCGGAATGTCACAATATGGTGCAAATGCTCTTGCAAATGCAGGCTATAACGCTTATCAGATATTGGGCTATTTTTATCAAAACGTAAAATTGTATTCGTTTCAGTACTAAATTTATTTAGTTATGAAATTTGTTTACATTTTCAGCTAGAACTTTAAGTTGTTTTTCGCTCATAGCTTGAACTTTTTTTAGTAATACTTTTGCTAAACCTTCGTGTGGTACTGTATATCCGCCTAATTGGTTTCCAGCTGAAGGTGCATTAGCTTCTATATATTTTGTAACCTTTTCCGGAAGTGCTTTTTGTGCAGATAAGATTTTTCTTACATCCTGACAGTGATTACAACCAAAAGCGGGATGTAAATTGAAATTAACTGAATTGATTGACATGATTTTCCCCTTATATTTTTTAAATAAATATTAATTTTTAACTACAATTTTTAAAGCGTGTTGAATAAATATAATTGCTCTTTATTGGTCAAATGTTAAATATTTTTTACAAAAATAATGTATAATTGAAAAAAATATAAAATAGAGGTCAAAAAATGAAGAAAAATTGGGATTTAATAGTGGCAGGCGGTGGTACTTCCGGTGTAGCGGCTGCAATTTCAGCAGCAAGACAAGGCTGTAAAGTTTTGATTGTTGAGAAAAACAGTTTTCTTGGCGGCACAGCAACAGGTGCTCTTGTTACTCCAATGATGAAAAATATTACCCAATCAGGAGAAAACCTCACACAAGGAATTATTTTGGAAGTCTTGGACAGACTTGCTAAAACAGGAAACAGCGCTACTTTTGAAGACGGTAACCATGGATGGTTTAACCCTGAAATGCTGAAATGCGTGCTTGACGATTTTTGCGAAGAAAATAACGTTGAAATTCTTTTTGATACGGTAGTTCTTGGTGCCGAAGTTGATAATAAGAATATTACCGCTATAAAATGTTGGAATAAGTCAGGATTATCCGAAGTTCAGGCAAAATATTATATAGATGCAACAGGTGATGCTGATTTGGCGGCATTAGCCGGTGTTCCTTTTGAAAGCAATGAACACCAGACCATGAGCTTGAGATTTATAATGACTAATGTCAATCTGGATGCTTTTGCCAGGTGGTTAGAAGAAATTGACCCTGACAGCAGCGTTACATCAATTGATTATCATAATTTTGAATCAATTTTACTATCTACAGCGCATACATGGGACAATCTGGGCTGGAAATTAAGACCTTATTTTAGTTTTGCTGTAAGAGAAGGCGTTTTAAAAGAAGAAGAGGATGCTGCTTATTTTCAAGTATTTTCCATACCGGGACAAAAAAATTCGATAGCTTTTAATTGTCCAAGAATTTCTTCTGATAAAGAACTAGATCCTCTTAATGCTGAAGATGTTTCTTATGCTTATAAACAAGGTAGAAAACAAATTAGAAGACTTGTTGAATTTTGTAAAAAATATCTATCGGGTTTTGAAGAGGCTTATGTTAGCCAAATTGCTCCACAGCTTGGAGTTAGGGATTCCAGACGGATAAACGGATTATATCAGCTAACCGAAGATGATATTTTAAACGCTAAAAAGGTTGAACACCCTGTAGCAAAATCAAATTACCCTGTTGATGTCCACGCCAAAGAAAAAGGCAAAAACGAATTAAAACATCTTCCTCCTGATCAATACTATGAAATTCCATTGGAATCACTTATACCGGAAAACATAGAAAATCTTTTAGTTGTTGGAAGATGTATATCTACGACATTTAAGGCGCAGGCTTCTATCAGGATTCAGCCAAACTGCTGGTCAATGGGTGAATATGCAGGCAAATATGTTGCTGATAAAATAAAAAATTAAGAGGCTTTTATGAATAAAAATATATTAATGACAGCTGTTATGCCGCATCCACCCATAATTATACCGGAAGTCGGTCAAGGCAAAGAATTAAAAGCTCAAAAAACAATAGACGGATTGCAAAAATTATCACAGGAAATAGTTGATTTAAATCCTGAAACAGTAATTATAATTACACCTCATTCAGAATTTAACAGGCATTTTTTTAGCGTGTATTCTGCATCTGTTTTAAGCGGAGATTTTGCAAATTTTAGGGCTATACAGGTCAAACTTGAGTTTGAAAACGATGTGGATTTTATTAGAGAACTGGAATTTAAAATTAAAGAAGAATTTATCAGATTAAACTATATTTCTGCAAAGCCACTCGATCATGGAAGCATGGTGCCGTTGTATTATCTGTCAAAAGCAGGTTATAGAGGCAAAATTGTAGTAATTAATTACAATATGCTCGATAAGGGAAAACACAAACTTTTTGGACAATTCATTGCCGAAACAGCCGAAAAACTTGAAAGAAAAACTGTATTTATTGCAAGCGGCGACTTGAGCCACAGATTAATTCCGGGAGCTCCCGCAGGGTATAACCCCGATGCCAAGGACTTTGATGAATTAATTGTAAGCAGTATAAAAACAGGCGATTTTGAAGCAATAACAGATATTTCTTATGAAGTGCGGGACATTGCAGGAGAATGCGGATATAATTCTATTATGGTTGCGTTAGGCGTAATCAATGATAAACCCGACAAGAATGAAGTAATATCATACGAAGGACCGTTTGGCGTCGGTTACATAGTCGCAAAACTGTAGTTAAAAAGGAAATATAT
>MFRJ01000102.1:8125-21115 GCA_001784535.1 Candidatus Melainabacteria bacterium GWA2_34_9 | reverse complement strand
TGTTTCCATAAAAACATATGATAACGAACTGACAGGCTGTATAGGGACAATTTTATCAACAGAAGATTCAATAATAAAAGAAATTATAAATAATGCCGTATCAGCAGCCACAAGAGATCCGAGATTTCCTGCTATCATAGAAGAAGAACTTGAAGGTCTTAAATACTCGGTGGATATCCTGCACCCTCCTGAAAGAGCTTTCACGATAGAAGAGCTCGACCCAAAAAATTACGGCATAATAGTAATTTCAGAAACAGGCAAACAGGGGCTTCTTTTACCTGACTTGGAAGGTGTTGATACTGTTGAACAGCAAATTATGATTTGTCAAAGAAAAGCCGGCATGAGTAATAGTGAGAAATTTTATCTGAAAAAATTTAAAGTTGACAGATATCCTGAAGAATAATTGTCTTTATTTGTCATATATTAAAATATATTAATAAAAATTGAATAACCAAAAGCTTTAACCACATTGATTTTTCTGAAATTCAATGTGATTTTGCATTATTTTTAGTAAATTTTTTGTCTTTATAATTTTTTATATTAATAGGAAGGAATAAATTTTAGGGATGGGATTTAGTACATCAGTTATAAATATAAAAAATGAACCTGTAACTATTTCACAAAATAGAGACGGTATTAGATCTAGCTTAAATGAAGATAAAATAAAATTGTTTAATGCTTCTAATACTTCTAATAAACAAGATTTATCAAATAATAAAAAATTTGATTTAAGTGAAGCAGGCAGGAATTTTTTGGCAGGAATGAAAAAGCCTTTTAATGAAGTTATAAAATATGCTAAAGCTCATCCTATACAGGCTATAGTTATGGGCGGAGCTTGTGTTGGATTAACAGCTCTTTCTCTTGCTTTTCCAGTAGTTGGATATGGATTAACTGCTCTTGGTTGTTATTTTATAGCTAACCCTCTTATAAAAGAGGTTAATAAAGTAACTAATGCAAAAAATGGAGATGATAAAGAAAAAGCTTTTGCTGATTTTGGCGAATCTGCGAGCTATGTAGCGCTTACTTTTGGAACTAATGCATTGGGTAAAGTAATTCCTCATTCAGAAACAAGTAAAGCCACTAAAGTAATACATAAAGGCGGTAAGCACCTGATAAATATGTGGAGCAATGCAACAGATGTTGCATCTTATGGACCAAGAACTTCTGATATTGGGTTCATTGGCTCAAATTTCTTAAATTTAACACGTAAAATATTGCGTGCCGGTGAAACTTCTTACGAAACCAACAAATAAATCAATTTTACAAATATCTTTTATCATAGAAAATATATTTTAATAACGGTTCTGCTCTTTTAAATATAGGGTCTTTACTTTTATAAATATATTCGTATTCGTCTAATTCACCTTGAGAAATTTTTTCAATTTGGGCTTGTGCAAGATTAGTAAAATCTTCTTCAAGAAACTGAGTAAATTCTTTTTTGTTCGACACGCCATTTTCAATAATTATAGGCTCTCCAATTTCTGCAAAAATCTCCGGTCTGACTTCTCTTACATAGGTATATTTTAGTGAAACAGGAAATAAATTTATTCCTCCGACTTTATGGCTTATATAAGACAATCCACTTTCGAATTTAATAGGTCGATAATCAGGAGGCATAACCCTACCCTGTGGGAAAATCCATACCATATTTTTGGAATCTTTTAAAAGATCTACAGCATAATTGATTGATTTTAAAGCGTCTATAGGTGAATCTTTTTCTACAGAAAACCCACCTATTTTTGATAGTAAAGGTAATTTATATAATTCCTGAATCATTAAATAAAAATTGGCGTTAAACATTTTTCTGCAAATGTAATATGCAACCTGACCATCATGAAAACAACTATGATTGCCATAAAATAAACTTGCATAATTCGGATTGGCAAGATTTAAGTTTTTCTTATTTTTGATTCTTACAGAAGAAAAAGTATGTTCAATCAGCCAATAAACCCATGGTTCAATTAATTTCGACCAGAACCGATCTTTATTTGCGGGAATCATTGGCTTATCGTGCGATTCTGCATTATTAAAATTTTCAGTTGCATTAGCAACAGTTGTCCTATTAACTTTCATGATTCCTTAAAAACCCAAAAATTTGTTAAACATTTTATTTCTATTTTTTACATTTTTTTTATTTTAAGCATTCCCTGTATGTATAATATTGATGACAAATTTACTAATATTAAAATTTATGATATTTTAGGTTTATAAATTTAATTGTGAGGTACGGCATGTCGCATATTCATATACCTGATGGAATTTTGCCTTTATGGCTGTGGGTTTTAGGATATATTTTAATTGGAATTTTCTTTATAATTGAAGCTTTTTATATTAAAAAATCCCAAAAACAGGCTAAATTCTCTTTGATAAGTATAATGGCGGCGTTGATGCTCTTAACAATGTCTATTCCCATACCGTTTCCTGTACCTTATCATATTAACCTTTCAGTATTAACAGGAATTATTTTGGGACCGACACTTGCATTTTTTGCAATATTTACTTCAAATTTGCTTCTTGTATTTATAGCGCATGGCGGAATTACTGTTATCGGCTTAAACACTTTAGTAATAGGCATTGAAGCCTCTTTAGGCTATTATGCGTTTAAATTTCTCTATAAAAAAACTGATAAAATATTCTTTTCAGCTTTTACAGCAACTTTTTTTGCTTTAATAATTTCAACATTTCTTACTATAGGAATAGTTTACGCAGGAACGCACAATTTTAGCACTTTTTCTAATTCACATTGCAGCAGTAAAGGAGTTCATCAGGAGAAATTAAGCGTTCACAATGAAAAACATCTTGATAACGAGCAAATTGAACAGCAGAAACATAATAAAACCGAAGAAAAGTTTAATATAAAAAGATTCTTATCACTTATGTTTATATTCGGCCTTATAGGCTGGATTTTAGAATCATCCCTAACAGGCTTTATCGTTAGCTATATAAAAAGAGTAAAACCTGATATATTACACAAATTTGAAAAAGAAAAAGACATAGAGAAAATAAAAAATGAAAATAGCTGATTTAGATTATTATGCAACGTTTGGAAACACTTTTCTTCATAAGGTGCCTGTAAAACTTAAATTATTTGACATTGCAATAATATTAATTAGCGCACTTTTTATTAAAAACATCTATACATTGGGTGTTATATATGCATTTTTGCTTTTAATTCTTATGTTTTCAGGAATTCCAAGATTAAAAACATTTAAAATTTCTCTCTATCCATTAATATTTGCTTCATTATTTTTGTTTTCTGTTAATAATTTAACATTACCGACAGCTTTAAATTTAATATTTAAAGTTTTATGCATTTCAACTTCTTTTGCTATTTTAATATTAACAACATCATACATACAAATATTTAAAGCAATGAGTGGTTTTTTGCCGGATATAATGGTAAATATTCTTTTCAATACTTACAGATCTCTTTTTATAATCAATAATACTCTTGATAATCTTTTAACAACAGTGCGATTAAGAGGAGGAGTAAGTATTTTCAGACCTGTTTATTCACTCAAAACTATAGGTAACCTCGTAGGCTTTTTTGTTATAAAATCAATAGAGACAAGCGAAAAAATGTATGAAGGGTTAAAATTAAGAGGCTACTCAGATAAAGTCTTTTGTTCAAGGGATTAAAATGGAAAAAATTATAGAAATTAGCTGTTTCGAGCACGTATATCCTGATAAAACTAAAATTGAACTATGCGGAATAGAATTTATAGTCTGTAAAGGCGAGAAAGTTGCTTTGCTTGGTCCGAGCGGTGGCGGTAAAACTACTTTAATTAAACATGTTCTCGGCTTATTAACTCCGTCACACGGAGAAATTAGAGTTTTTGGAGTAGATCCTTATAAAGAATACAATAAAATAAAGAAAAGAATAGGTGTAGTCCTACAAAATGTTGATGAACAGCTTATAGGTCCTACTGTTCTAGAAGATGTAATGTTTTCCCCGCTTAATTATGGACATTCTCAAGAAGAATCAAAAGAAATGGCGTTGAAAATTCTGGAACAGTTTGGAATATCTGATTTGAAAGACAAAATAATTCATTATCTCTCAGGCGGTGAAAAACGAAAAGTGGCACTTGCAGGAGCGCTTGTGCTTCATCCCGAGTTATTAGTGCTTGATGAACCTTTTTCAGGTCTGGACATTAGATCAGAAAAGGAATTTATTAATTTAATTAATCAAATCTGCGAGGAAATGCGTATAAGCGTTGTAATTTCTACTCATAATGTTGAATTAGTTTCGGAATTTGCTGATACGATGTATTTAATATCTTCTAAAAACCGATTATCTACTAAAGGCAGTCCTAGAGAAGTTTTATATATGGACGAAGAACTTAAAAACTATAGTCTTGAAGAACCAACCATTGTAAAACTTTTCCATTCTCTGAAAAATGAAGGTTTTAGTTTTGAAACAAATCCAATTAACGTGGAAGAAGCAGTAGAAGCTTTAAAAAAATAAAACTATCGCAAAATTTTATTAATAAAATTCCTGATTTTCATAATATTTTTCTTGGTCTGAAAGGTTGTTATGTTGAATAAAACCTCTTCATAATTGCAAAACCAGTTTTTGTAGGGTTCAGAGCCTCTGCCAAAGTCAAATTTTTCGGTATTACCTGCAAATACTTCTGTAATTAAGTCATATAAAAGTACTTTTCCCGGTGAAATTTGTTTATAATTTATGTCATAAGTCGGCATACTTGACCAGAATTTTTTGGCGGAATCCATAAACCCAAAATGATATGCGACTGTTTTATCAGATTTTTCCAGAGATAACCTTGATAAAATACTAAAATCAGTATTTAAAACCAAATCCTGCAAGAAATTGGCTACCTTGGGTTTTTTGACAAATAACCCTCCGCCCCATCTTGCTTTATGAAATTCTATAAACTCTTCAACATACTCTTTTTTTCTATCTGCTTGATACTCAAACTTTAGCGCCTCATCAAAAAGCTTAACAGCGTTGTTTTTGCACCTTATGTTGTCGTCTTTTTGTTTTCTTTTGAAGCTGAATGTTTTTTTGATTGCAACAGGCTTTGTTTCGAGCACATGGGAAACCTGCCTTATTCCTCGTTGCGAAAATCTCTTAACTATTGTTTTACCGAATTCTGATTCGCTGTTTACATACCTGAAATTAATATCCAGCTTGTTATTTTGAATATAATCAATCAATTCATTAATGTTCTCAGGTTTTTCGTATAAAATATTAAATTCGTCATACAAATCAGGTTTTGTGCCTATGAGCGTCAGCCTTCCTCCTCTAACATAAAGAGGGGCTAAAAGTTCAAGCTCGTTATTTTTCCAGAGCGTGATGATGAATAATTTTTGTTTTTTACCGAAATGTTTAAACCAGATTCTGCACCATTCATAAGATAAATTATAATTAGCACCTTTGTTATAAAGTTTTTTCCAGTTTTGTACGAGAATTTCATCGTCAAAGCCGTTAAATACCTTAAATCCGTCAGGAACAGTTATATTTTTAATCGGATTTTCTAATTTTTCAGAAATTTCCTGCATATTTACCGCAAAATCACTTAATTATTTTTTTCAATTATAACATGGACGTTATTTGCTATATAATTAAGTAGTATTATTAAATTAATACAAAATAATATAATATTAAAAATTTAAGGAGAATTTTATTATGTCTAAAGATAAAGGTGGAAAAAGAGAAATTAAAAAACCTAAACAAAAAAAAGCTCCAAAATCCCCTAATTCAGATAATTCTAATTATAGCAAGCCAACTGAGACAAAATAATACAAGATGAACAACACAAAAAATTAATAAAATCCGGTTATGCGATAATTCAATTATTATTAACAACAGAGGTTATATTTATCATTAATGATTTTATAAAAATATTAAAACAAGCTCATTTTAAGCTGGTTGGTCCAAAATTAGAGAGTGTTAAAAAAATTTTAGAAAACTACATCTCTGATGGTTATGCTATATCTGATTTTAATGTGTATCATAAAGTCGATCCGGTTAATCGCTGTCAAGACGGTCGACATGTTAAATTTAGCATCAGCAAAGAAAATGAAAAAGAATGTATAGAAATCAGCATTGCAAAAGTTTAGACATGGATTATGAAAATATTGCATTAAATATTGACGAAATAAGAGAAAACTTTCCTGTAACAAAAAACCTGATTTATCTGGATCATGCAGCAGTTGCGCCATTTCATAATGGCTCAAAAATTGCACTTGAAGAATACACGGAACATTTTTTGAATCAGGGTATAAGAAATTATGACTACTGGTATGAAAAAACAGAACAAATCAGGGAAAGCTTCGCAAAATTTATAAAAGCTGACAAAACAGAAATTGCTTTCATAAAAAGTACGTCAGCAGGATTATCAATGCTGGCAAACGGAATTCATTTTCAGGAAGGTGAAAATGTCATTATTCCTGATATTGAATTTCCTTCTAATATTTATCCCTGGCTTAATTTGCAGCGAAAAGGCGTAAATGTAAAATTTTTAAACTGTGAACAGGGAATATTAGACTTAAATAAGCTTGAAAGTTTAATAGATGAAAAAACACGGGTGGTTTCGATCAGCTGGGTGCAATTTACAAACGGGTATAGGGTAGACTTGTCTAAAGTCTCAGAAATTTGCCGCAACAAATCAAATCAATACGGTAAAAAAATCTATTTTTGTGTTGATGCAATACAGGGCTTAGGTGCTTTAGATCTTGATATAAGTCAAATAGACATTGATTTTTTAGCGGCTGACGGACATAAATGGTTTCTTGCAGCAGAAGGGTCTGGGTTTTTGTATTGTAATAAAAGCATTCTTGACGATATTCATCCTGCTACTGTAGGCTGGAAAAGCGTAATTAATCCTCTTGATTTTACTAACATTAATTTTGATTTGGAAAAATCTGCCAAAAAATTTGAAGAAGGCAGTATGAATTTAGCAGGAATCCTAACACTGGGAGCCAGCTTGGAGCTTTTTAACAAATACTGCATTAATAACATAGAAAAAAGAATTTTAAACCTTTCAAAATATGCCTGTAAGCTTTTGAAAGAAAAAAACATTGAATTAGTTACTCAAAATAATGATTTTTGCAGATCAGGAATAGTTTCTTTCAAAACAAAAAATATTAATGCTGATTATGAAAAGCTTTTGAAGCTGAATATACAATTTTCTAAACGTGGAGAATTTTTGAGAATATCTCCTCATTTTTATAATATTGAACAAGAAATTGAATACTTTGTTGATAATTTGTAATAAGTAATGATTTTAATAATAGATATAAACGTCTATTGGGTTAATTAACAAACTTCTTCTTCATTACTATGTAGATGTTTAGCTATTTAAAATTGCATGTTATCAAATCATCATTTAAATTATTGTTAATTATTTAAATTATTTTTGTTGATTTTTAAATATATTTGAGAGATAAAATAATATAAGATAAAACAATGTATACATTATTATTTATAAATCAATTTACATATAGTAAGAGTTTAATATGTTGAAATAGCATGAATTTTATTTAATGAATGAATGAATGAATGAATGAGGTGAACATGACGGAGCAAAAAACTCGCAAAAGAGGACCAAGTAAAAAACCGGGGTTCAGGCAGGAACTCAGGGTTACTCCGTTGGTTGAAAATGTATTTAATAATTTAAAAGATAAATATGATTTAAAAAATAATTCTGAAGCCTTACACAAAATCGCAGAAATATATTTTTCGAATAAGGATTATTTACCCGAACATAATTAAAGAAAGAGTCCGTTAAATTAAGCGGACTCTTTCTTTAATTTATGTGATAAAATAGCTTTGGGTATGGACTTAATAATAAAAGATTTAACGGTCTGAAATGATAAAAACCATAAGTATTAAAGACTTTGTTCTGATCGATGAGCTAAAAGTTAGCTTTGATAAAGGATTAAACATACTAACAGGTGAAACAGGTTCTGGAAAAAGTGTAATCATTGACGCAATTGATCTTGCTTTTGGAGCCAGAGCTTCCAAAGACCAGATAAGAACAGGCGAAAATAAAGCTTTAATTGAATTGTATATTCAAATTAGCCTGGATTTTCCACTAGATATGCTTGAAGAAAACGGGATAGATATTGACGAAGATAATTTCCTTATAATTTCAAGAGAAATTACCCAAAATGCAACGCGTTCAAGAATTAACGGAGTGCTTGTTTCCCAAAGTTTTGTCCAAGCTTTAAGAAGTCAACTTGTTGATATTCACAGTCAGCATGAATCTTACAACTATATTCAGCCTAAAACCCATATAAACCTTCTAGATGGATATGGACGAGAGGAACATAATGAGCTTTTAATCAATTATAAAAATGTTTTTTCTGAATACAAATCAGTACAAAAAGAACTTGAAATTGCTCAATTACAAATTCAATCAGGAACACAAAAAATTGATTTTCTGAAATTTCAGATTGAAGAAATTACTAACTCTAAAATACAAAATATAAACGAATTTGATGAATTAATGCAGGAAAGATCAATTTTACTTAATTCCGAAGAGCTAAAAACAATAGCTTATTCAGGATATGAAATTCTTTATAATCAGGATAAAAGCTTAATTGATGTTTTAAACTCCCTAAAAAATAAGCTGATTAAAGCTTCAGAATTTGATGAAAATCTGTCAAAGCTTGCAGAAATTATTGACTCAAGTTCAATTAATCTTAAAGAAGCCTCAAATGAGCTAAGAGATTATTCTGAAAATCTTGAAACAAGTCCTGAAAGACTTCATAAGGTTGAAGAAAGAATAGAAATTCTGGATAAATTAAAAAGAAAATATGGTCCTGAGCTCTCTGATATTTTGAATAATCTGGAAAAATTCGAGATAGAGCTTTCTGAAATTAGCTTTAGCGATGAAAAAATACAGAAATTATCCAAAAGAGTTGTTGAATTAAGAAAAGAAACAGAAAGTTTATCCGAAAAATTGTCTATTTCAAGAAAAAATCTTGCTAAAACGCTTTCTAGTCAGATTCAAAATAAACTTATAAAGCTGGAAATGCCTAATGTTAAATTTGAAATCAGTATTGAATCAGCTAAAGAACTTTCAACCAAAGGAATAGATGATGTTGAGTTTTTGATTTCACCAAATATAGGAGAACCTCTAAAACCGCTTTCAAAAATCGCAAGCGGGGGAGAAATTTCAAGGGTTATACTTGCGATAAAAACCATATTTGCACAGTCTGACAAAGTAAATACAGTGATTTTTGATGAAATTGATACAGGAATAAGCGGAAAAACTTCTCAATCCGTATCAGAGTCACTCGCGGAACTCGGCTTCAGACAGCAGGTTTTATGCATAACCCATCAGCCTATTATAGCTGCAATGGCTGATAAACACCTTTATATCAGGAAAATTCAGGATGAAAATTCAACAAAGATTTTAATTGATGAATTAAATCAGGATGAAAGAATTAACGCGCTGGCAAGTCTTGCAAGCGGATTTAATAATGATGAAAACTCTCTGAAATTTGCAGCAAGTCTGCTGAAACAGGCTAAAGCATTTAAAAGTTCTAATGATTTTATTTCAGAAAGCTGCTTTTCTTAATCAAAATAGTATAAATGCTTATGATTACAGATGTATGCAAAACGAAATATAAGCCATTGAGCGGGTTAAAGAAACTTCTTAGCAATATCGATATTCCTAAGCATAATAACAATATAATACTGCTCTTTATAACACTTTTATAGGGAATTTCCCAAACTAAATTCTTTATTTTGATAACAATACTGAGTATTAAATATAAAAAGTTTGATAAGATAGCTGCTATACCTATTCCCAGTAGTCCAAATTCAGGAATTAGTATAATATTAAAAAAAATTCCTGAAAGACCGGAAAAAATTCTTATATACATATCGATTGATGTTTTTTTCGCAATATGATACTGAGCTGTGGTAATCTCTGTTAAACCAAGACAAAAAGCACTTAAGGCTAGAAATGGAATTAAAATAAATGCATCAGAAAATTTGCTGTTTGCAAAAATGGAAACGATTTCTTTCGGATAAATGCATAAAATAAAAGTTATAGGAACAAAAACAACAAAATAAATTTCTATAAGCTTTGAAATTATTGGTCTTACATCTATTCCCGACTCATATTTGCTGAATAAT
This sequence comes from Candidatus Melainabacteria bacterium GWA2_34_9, assembly GCA_001784535.1. Taxonomy (GTDB): domain Bacteria; phylum Cyanobacteriota; class Vampirovibrionia; order Gastranaerophilales; family UBA9971; genus UBA9971. The sequence goes on along the minus strand of MFRJ01000102.1, from coordinate 11,004 downwards.
CTAGGAATTGCGGCCATAGAGATTATTGAAAATAAAGGCATCATAATAGAAAATGTAAGATTATACCCGACACCAAGCTGACCATTGTATGCGGAGCCATTAAAATGCTGCAATATAAACCTGTTACTTTGAGTTATTGTCCACATTCCAAAGCTTGCTAGTGCTAGAGGCGCACCATACTTGTATAAACCTTTCAATATATTGAATTCAATTTTTTCACGATCTACCGATTTATGATATTTTGTTTGAAAAATCATTATTATATCAATCAGGACTATTGAAACCCCCATTCCTATAAGTAAAGCTATTGCACCTAAATGAAATTGATTGATAAGGAAAATAGCTGTACCGACAGTTAAAAGTTGATTAATAATTACTGAAAAAGTGTAGGTTAAAGGTTTTATTTGAGCTCTTAGTATTTGAAAAAGCAACGCCCTTATTGCTATCGGAATAATTAAAACCATAACAAAGAATAGATAATTTGAAGGAATTTGAAAGAATTTTTCTATAGGTTTAAAAAATAAAAAACCTGCTAAATACATTATCAAAAGGTTCGAAATGAGCAAAACAAGTATAGTCGAAAAATATGATTCTATATTATCTCTTTTAAAGTTTTCTTTAAAAAATCTAAGAGCAGAAACTCCAATCCAGTCAGAAAAGATAATTGCCAGAAAGCTTATCACAGCAGTAGAAACCATATAAAGCCCATATTCTTTAGGAGAAAGCAAGTTTGTGTAGATAGAAACCATTAGTAAGTTAATTAATGTTCCCACTATTTTGGAAGGAGCGTATTTAATAGCATCTTTATATATGTTAGTTAAAGACTCCCCGGTTATTGAGGAGTCTTTAATGCCATTATTATTTGTATATTCGTCAGGTTTAGAATGCATACTGGGTTAATACCATTAATCTCTTACTGTCTTTTCCTGTTTGATTGCTTACTGCTATGGCATCAAGCTGAAGTTTTATGTTGCTTCCCGCAAAGAAATAATTTGTGCCTAATGTATACTCGGTGTTAGAGTTTTGTTTAATAAGCTGATTTGGATTGAATATATCATATTTTGCCAACAATTGAATTTTAGGTGTTAAATCGTATGTTGTTTCTGCAAACATACCTTTTGCATTAGTGCCTAAAGATCCATAGCCATGTCTAAATGCCCATTCACTTTTTAAACCTAATTTCTTGTATTTATAACCAAGTGCAGCACCGTAAGTTTGAGATTCGTATCTTGTTGCAACGGTTGTATTTGCGTTTTGCTGCCTATAAGCACCGCAGCCTAATTCAAGTTTTCCGTATTGTGGCAATTTATACAAAGGTTTTACTGTAGCCCATCCGCCAATACCCATGTTGTTAGTTGAATCTTTATAATTTTGACCTGCACCATTATAAGCACCTGCATAATAGTCAAATAATGGATAAGTTCCTGCAATTTTAATGCCCATATCTCTATAGTCACTAAAGTTTCTAGCAATTTGAGATCTGTCAACAGTGCTTAATGCTAATGGAGATGCGGTTCCTTCGACACCTATTGGAATTCTGGTCTGTCCAACGAAAACAGTATGATGCGGAAGTATATCAGTAGAAACATAAGCATCTCCAAGAAGACCTCCTACTGTTGTTGAGGAAGTTGATCCACCCCAGGTTCTATGAAAATTAAGACCTGCCATATAATTTAGGTGGGGAGCAATTTTTCCTGAAAATCGAACATCTGAAAGAGGTATTGAGAAGTTAGGCTGATAATTATCAGTACCCTTTTGAATATTGCCATTGTACTTAAACTGAAAGGAGCCTCCGACTTTAAAATCTTCTCCATAACCATATTTAAGTGTTTTACCGTTAGATTTTTCAATATTACTAACTGTACCCTGTAATTTATTAACAGAATCTTCCAAAACAGCAACTCGACCAGTAAGAGCAGTTATTTCTTCAGAAAGTTCATTTTTAAGTATGTCAATCTGAACTTTTTCTGATTGATCAATATTTATTTTTTCCTGTTCAACTTTACCTATTAAATTTACAAGAATAACTGCAGCTTCATTTCTTGTCAAAGCCTTTGAACCGTCAAATTTTTCACCTGCATCACCGACCAATAAACCATATTTTCTGGTAATATTTTCCAGTGATTTATATGCCCAGTGCCTGCTATTTACTTCTTTTGCCGTGATATTAACCGCAGGCTTGAAATTTGCTTGTGAGCTTTGCAATTCATCAAGTGTAACATTTTTTGCTAAAACTGACGAGCCAAACACTAAGATAGCTATTGATGCAGCTAAAAAAGTATTATTATTCATTAAATTAATTCCTTTTTATAACGTGTAGGATAAATTATACAGTTATCCATTAAATTAAGATTACTGTATCTAATGTATTTTGCAGATATAAAAAGAAATTAAATTTTAAGAAAAATTAATTTTTAATTAACATCTTGGTATGTTATAAATATAAATAGTAAGATATTAACGTATGCATCTATAATAATATTCAAGGTTATATTTAATAATGGCAACTAGAAGTATAAAAGAGATAATTGATAATATGATAGGGATTCCTTCCATGCCTACGGTGGTATCGGAATCTCTTAACTTAATTGATAACCCAAACTCAAATGTTAAGCAGCTTGCAGATATTATTTCAAAAGATATAGCAATAACTACGCAGATATTAAAACTTGTAAATTCGGCATATTATGGTTTTCCTTCACAAATAACCACTATTAATAAAGCAATGGCTCTTCTAGGGTTTAATACAATCAGAAGCCTTATACTTAGTGTAGGATTAAAGCCAATGTTGATGACAAACAGCGGAAAAGCATTATGGGAACATTCCATTAGATGTGCTGTGGCTTGCCAAATGTTAAGCAAAAGTCTTAATGTTTTAG
>MFRJ01000102.1:4874-7983 GCA_001784535.1 Candidatus Melainabacteria bacterium GWA2_34_9 | reverse complement strand
TGGCTTTACACATACTGAACTTGGCAGAGAATTGGTTATCAAGTGGAAATTGCCTTTAACTATTGGTACAGCGATTCGTTATCACCATAATCCCCTTGCTTCTGAAAGCAAGTTACATTCTTGTCTGGTGTATGTAGCAGATAGAATTTCTAGAGAGCCGCTTAAATATCCTGTACTAGATCCTGACATGGTTGATTCATTCGATTTTGAAATTCAGGATCCTCTTGAGTTAAGAGAAAAAGTTTTTGAATCAGCAAATCATATTATATCTGCTCTTACATAAGAAAATTTTACATAAATATTCTTAAAACATTGCTAAGGAATGATCCTGTTATAAATGCACTCACCCAGGAACCAATCCATATTAAAGAAGCTTCTTTCCAACCCCTTTCTTTGAACATAATAACTACTGAAGCAATGCAAGGAACAAATAAAGTAATAACCACAAGACTTACAATTATTTGCGAATGGTTTAAAACAGCAATTCCTCCGTTTAAACCTGCCATTCCTGCTAATCCCGCAGCTCCAAAATCTCTTCGTATCAATCCCATAATAAATACATTTGCAGTTTCAGGCGGTAAGTGAAGCAAATTAACTGTAAGAGGAGCTAAAGCTTTTTGAATAAAAATTAATGAACCCGATACCTGCAATATACTTATGAATAAAGAACCTAATAAAAATAAAGGCGTAGCTTCAATAAGAAAATGCTTGGTTTTAGAAAGTGTTTTATTTATAACATTTTTGAATAAAGGCAATCTCATTGGAGGCAAATCAATAAAAAGATGAGTAGATTCCCCCGGAAGTATCTTATTTAAAACAGTTCCGACTATAGTAAGAATTGTAAAAATAGTAATCAGATAAATCAGCCATGCTTTTAATCCTCCGGCTATGGCAATTAAGCCTATAATGAGACCTAATTGGGCTGAACAGGGGATTATTAAACCAAGAACTGCCGTTGCAATAGTTCTTTCTCTCTGTGATCCTAATATTCTTGTTGTTATCGTTGCCATTGTAATACATCCAAAGCCAAGAATTAACGGAATTATAGCTCTTCCATTCAATCCTAATTTTGTTAAAAACCTGTCAGTTAAAGCGGCTAACCTTGGCAAATATCCCGAATCCTCAAGAATTGCCATAAACAAGTTGAAACTAAACACAAGCGGGAGCAATAATCCTAAAATATACTGAAAAGTCATTGTTAAAAGACCAAATTCACCTACTAAAATTTGATTTATGCTGCCTGATGGGATTATTGAATTAATAATATTTGTTATAAAAGGAAAGTAATATTTTAATAGAATTTTATTCTCTAAAAAATCAACAATATTGCCTGCAACCATTACCCCGACAACCTGATATAGGGCAAAAAGCACAAAAGCAGCTGTTATTACCCCAGCTACAGGATTTAATAATAAATTCCCGAGATATCCTGAAATTGTAAAATCATTTTCTTTAGTAGATAAAATATTTTCTATAATTTTGTTAATTTTTTTTCTTCTGCTCGAATAAATAACTTCTTTTTTGTCAAAATCTGATTCCAACTCGGAAATAATTTCAATTCGTTTTACTTTTTCAAGATTTTCGTCAGCTATAAAATTCTTTAGATAATCCGATACAATGCCTGAAGTAATTTGAGAATTATTTATTAAAAAATCCTTTATCTGACAAATTCCCTGATTTTTCGTAGCTATAGCAGTTATAACTTTTACACCAAGGTGCTTTTCAAGAATTTCCGAATTGATTTTGATTCCATTTGAAATTGCCTCATCATATTGATTCAAAACAACTATTAAAGGAAACCCCATGTCTATCAACTGCAAAGTTAAAAATAAATCTCTTTCGAGGCTCAGTGCGCTAACAACATTAACAATAATATCGGAATTTAAAACAATATTTTTGGCAATAATTTCTTCATCATTATGGTTTCCGATACCATAAATCCCCGGAGTATCTATAAGCTTTCCAAAAGAAGTGTCCGCTGTTGGCGTATCAACAGTTGTTCCTGGATAATTGCTAACTTCTACGTAATAACCTGTTAAAGCATTAAAAATAACTGATTTACCGACATTAGGATTTCCAACCAGCGCAATATTTAATAATTTACCATCTGTTTTAATTTTTTGATTTGCGGAACATCCTTTGCATCCTCCACAACTTAAAAGTGACATTTTATACCTCTTTTACCAGAATTTCTTTTGACAAACCTTTTCCTATTGCTATTTGTTGTTGATTTTTTTGAATAACCACAGTACCTAATTTTGCTATGCATTTAATAACCTGACCAACTTCAATTCCAAATCTGGCAGATTGAAGCCTGGTTTCAGGATTTTTAAATTCAATTATTTTAGCGCTTTGTCCTTTTTTTAATTCGTTTAAAGTTGTATTCATATTTGCCGCCTCAATTTATTTTATTTAATTTAACTGTATTACTGATTAGGGAAGCCTAACATTAGGAGCAAAAAATTTTTGCTTTTATTTTTTTCTACTTTTATAAAAAGACATGAATTCTTCCGAGCAATTATGCTTTTCTTTGCAATGAATTTTATTAAACTCTAAAAATGCAATAAATTTATCAAGAGCATCTTCTGATATAACGTGTTCGATTTTGCAGGCATTTTTAATTGCTTCTTCATGTTCTATACCTAGAATTCCAAACAAAAAATCATATAAAACCTTGTGTTTTAATGTAACTTTTTCCGCCCTAGTTATGCCTTGAGCCGTTAAAGTTATGTCTTCATAAGGGGCATAATTAATTAAACCTTTGCCCGCCAGAGCTCTTAATGCCTCTGTAACTGAAGCTTTACTTACTTCGAGTCTTTTCGCTATATCAACAGCTTTTATTTGCTGTTTTTCTTCGAAAAGATTTAAAATTGTTTCAAGGTAATTTTCCAGACTGGCACTTAATTGCATAGTTTTATATTTTCTTTATAATTTGAACTCTGATTATATTATTAGGCAAGCCTAACTTTTTGTCAAGTCCTGTTTTTATTTAAAATTTTGGTCACGTAAAAGGGATTTCAATCCCTTTTACCACTACTATTAATGTTTTAATATTTTGCCTATTTTTTCTGCCATTCTTGAAATTCTTTCGGATTTTTCAAGTGCTATT
>MFRJ01000102.1:0-4839 GCA_001784535.1 Candidatus Melainabacteria bacterium GWA2_34_9 | reverse complement strand
ATTCTATTTTAGGTTAACAATTAAATTTATTACAGGATTAGCAATCCATTTTTTATAATTATAATTAATCTGAATTGTTAAATAACTCAAACTGTCATGCTGAACTTGATTCAGCATCTGTCCAGCGTTGGATAGACCCTGAATCAAGTTCAGGGTGACAATGAAAATTAAAAACTGAAAAATAGAGAATTATAAATCAGGCGTAAGAATATCTTTTATATCGTCAAAAGTGATTGTTTTCCCGACATTTCTGTCAGTAGAAATAACACTGTCGAGCAAATCTCTTTTTCTTTCCTTAAGTTTCATAATTTTTTCTTCTACAGAGCCTTTAGTTATAAGCCTGTAAACGAAAACATTTTTGGTCTGCCCGATTCTGTGAGCCCTGTCGGTTGCCTGATCTTCAACAGCAGGATTCCACCAAGGATCATAATGAATTACATAATCGGCTCCGGTAAGGTTTAATCCTGTACCACCTGCTTTCAAGCTAATTAAAAATACAGGAATTGTCGGATTATTATTAAAATTATTAACAACAGTCTGTCTATCTTTGGTTGAACCAGTTAGATATTCATATTTTATGCCTGTTTTATCAAACCAGTCTTTAACAATATCAAGCATCTGAACAAACTGACTGAATAAAAGAACTCTATGTCCTTCGCTGATAATTTCTTCCAGCATTTCTTTCAGATGTTCAAACTTTCCTGACTCAATATTACCCATCTTGCCTTCTTTATCATAGAGCCTTGGGTGGCAGCAAACTTGACGCAACCGTAAAAGTGCGGAAAATACTGACATTTTGCTCTTTTCAAAACCGTCTGCGTTAACTTTATCGAAGATTTCCTGCCTTGTACTGTCAAGCACATCCAAATAGAAATCTTTTTGGTCAGGTGTCATTTTGCAGTAAGCAATGTTTTCAATCTTATCAGGAAGGTCTTTTGCAATATCTCGTTTCATCCGTCTTAATATAAAGGGATAAATCTGTTTCTTAAGCCTTTTTTCGATATCTCTGTCGCCTTTTTCCTGAATAGGAACGCCATATCTGTAATTAAATTCGTTAATATCATACAAAAATCCTGGCATAAGAAAATCAAATGCTGACCATAATTCAGAAAGTCTGTTTTCTATAGGAGTACCTGATAAAGCTAATCTGTGAGAAGCTTTCAATTGTTTTGAAGATTGGGCTGTCAGTGATTCCTGATTTTTAATGTTTTGGGACTCATCAAGAATAATTGACCTGAATTCGATATGTTTAAGGTCTTCTATATCTCTTCTTAATAACGCATAGCTTGTGATTACAATGTCATAATCATTAATTTTTTTGAAAAAGCCTTTTCTTGTAGCTCCTGTTAAATTTAAGCATTTCAATCCTGAAGCAAATTTTTTAATTTCCGCCTCCCAGTTAAATACAACCGAAGTTGGACATATTACAAGACTCGCCATTTTTCCGTCGGTTTCTTTTGCTTTTTGGATAAGTGTTAAAGCCTGTAATGTTTTACCAAGCCCCATGTCATCGGCAAGTATACCGTTTAGCCCGTAAGAATATAAAAACCACAGCCAATTGAACCCTTTTTTCTGATAATCCCTGAAATCGGCTTTTATTCCTTTTGGCAGAGGAATTTCTTCCATCGAATTAAAGGAACTTATTTTATCCCAGAAGGTCGTAAACTTCTTGCTCATTTTGGTAACAACTTCGTGTTCGGTTAATTCCGCAACAATACCTGCACGGAAAGTCTTAATCTCATATTTGCCTTCGCCTGTTTTTACTGCGTCAACAGTTGAAAGACTCTTATTGATCGTCTGAAGCTTACTTACAGGTATTTCTATATTACCTTTTTTCTCCAGATAAAAATACTTGCGCCCCTGCTGAAAATACTGGTGAATTTCGTCATATTCAATGCGTTTTCTGCCGACCGTGCAATATAATTCAATTTCAAAAGAATCAGCGTTTGAGCAAAAATCAATTGACGCATTAAATTTGAGGGGACTGTCAGAAAATTTAAATTCCGATAGATCTTCTTTTTCTATTACCTTCCAGTTTTCGCCTGCATTAGGAAGAAGATAACTGAAAAAATCTATAGCATTATCGCCTTCAATAATAAGGTTATTTGTCTGCATAGGTGCAAATCTGCTTTGTAAAAGCTGTTTGTAAGCCTGTTCTTCGAGTTCAAGATTTCTTTTAACCCAATAAATAATATTCTCTTTGGGTCTTTTAACAGTTACATAAGGCGTTTTCTCAGCAAGCTTTCCGTATGGTACAACAGTTTCGTCATATTGAAACTCAAGCGAAGCCTTAATGCTATTTTCATCAGCCTTCTCAACAGTAAGGACATTTATAGGAGGTTTATGAAGCAGGTCAAGATTATCAAGAGTGTCATAAACCTCAACAGTCATAAGCTTTTTTAGATTCGGAAGCTCTTCATAAACAAATTGTCCGCCATCAGCATCCCTAATATCAGTAAAAGTCGATTTGGTAAGATTATGAGGCAGCCTGGAAAGTGCTGTATCAAGAGGGAAAACAAGACTTTTGTATTTTCCCCATTTTGCGGATTTCGAGAAATAAAAGATTTCTTCCAGCGGCAATTCCTCTTCAGGATCTGTTTTTTTCCAGTGAAGCGCCAGTAAAACATTGCCAACTATTGAAACATTGACTTTGAGTACAAGTTTCCAGGGTTCTGTAGAAAAAATAAGCCTTTTTTGCGTTTCGCTATCGGCAACTTCTTCTACCTGCGCTAAATAAGGCATTAAAGTATCGATTTTACTAATCGGAATATTAAACCAAGCAACATTTTTGTTGATATTTGCATTTTGATAAAGATACTGCATTAAAGCTAATTCGCGTTTTTGAGTATCATTAAGTTCAAATGCTGCTCCTGCTTCTTTTTGCATAGCAAGAACAGCCCTCAAAATAGGCTCAATATTTTGAATAACTTTGTTTTCATTATTTCTGTCCAGAACCTGAACTCCGACAAATTTTGGATTTGGTTTTGTATTTAGTACGAATTTATAATTTCCGAGCGAATTTGTTATTGCTGGAGGATTCTCGTCATCGAAAACAAACTCCTGACCAGTTTTTTCAGTAATATATTGCTCATAAAAATGTTTTTTCATGCTGTAAAGTCCGACGCATACGGCATGCTTGCACCATTCTTCTTCAAGTGGGCAAGAACACTCTGCCGTTACTTTTTCTTCTGAAAAATGAAGTTTAATTTCGTAGCTATCCTGAAAAGATCCTTTTACTTTGGCGGTAAAAATATCATTTTCACGACTAGAGCCTAAAACCATCTTTTTTTTGTAATAATCATAACCCCTTCGCCAGCTGCCGGGTGCTGCGAGGTCTTTTATATATTTAAAATTGAAATTAATCAATACAGACACTCCACATAACCGTTTTAAAACGATTATTTATATAAATACTCAGAAATTAGAGATGCTCTTACATTTCAGTATTAGTATACAACAAATTTTATAATTTGGCATAGATGTTCAATTAACAGTAATATGCCTTAAAGTTTAATATCCTTATTAAAAAGACCTATACTTTTTACCATTTTTGATTTTTTATCAACAATAAGAATATAATTTGAAAAATCATACAATTCAAAGGCAGAATCAATATTTTCTTTTTTATAAGACTTTTTGATGGTTTTTAAGCATTCAGCGATTGGCAATTTTTTCGGAATCAAATTAATCCATGTCAAAAGACCGCTTTCAAACTTCAGAACAACTTTATCGTAATAATATGCTGATTCTCCAAGCTCATCCGACATAACATAAATAGAATTTGTTTCTGCTTTATCATCAATATAAGGAATTAAATCAGGATATTCAGTTGCAAAATCACTTTCTGTAGTTATTCCAGGCTCAATATTTTCAAATTTCTCAAAAAATTTCTTTTTTTTGCTGGCAGGAATATCAAGTTTTTTAGAATCAGATTTTGTTAGAGTACATGGGGATTTATTAAAATAAGTTATACTTTTAGCATTTTTTGTAATCTTGTCCGCAGAAATATTAAAAAAATTATAATTAAAATAATCTAAATCTTTGCTATATTGGGTATCTATATCAGTAGGATTTCCATAAAGTGAAACCAGCTTGGATATTTTTACAACTGGAGCAAGATTAAACTCAATCCAGTCAAGTTTATGGTTTTTAAAACCAATTCTTATTAAATTATAAGTGTCAGTTTCAGCAGGTTTTAATTTTATAATAGCAACTCCGTCAGTATAAATTTCTATATCAGAATCAGGAATCTTTGAAAAGTTTTTTTTGAATTTATCAAACGTTGTTTGAGCATAGTCAAGATTTTCAGGTGAATATGCTTTTAATTTTTTCAAATCAGGCAATTTATCCGGAAATACGCAACCGGAATTTACAAATACTAAAATCAATATAAAAAGAATAAAAAATACTTTTTTGATTTTGTTCATTTCTTACCTATTAACGATATAGATACCCTTTTCATATAATAATCGTAATTTTGAAATCTTTTTACCACTATAAAGATGAATAACTTTTTTGTAATTATTTTATTAAGAAATGTAAATGATAAAATTGAAATAAATCCTATTTACAAAAAAGGTTTAATTAATATGATATACTTTAAAAAGTTTTTTTACAGAATTTAAATAGTTTTTTAAATTACATGAGGATGAGGGAGAAAGTTTATGAAAACAGGATCAACAAGCAATAACAATGCTGCATTCGGTTCGTTTAGAGTAGTTATGCCAGCTGCCAAAAACGAACAGGAAACTTTTAAATTGCTTTATAACGGAATCAAAAAAGTTTATCCTGAAACTCAAATTAAGCACGATGAATCTAAACGTACAATAGGTTTTATAA
>MFRJ01000101.1:287-16401 GCA_001784535.1 Candidatus Melainabacteria bacterium GWA2_34_9 | reverse complement strand
TCCAGTGAGGACACTGAAGGGCTTGAAGAACTGTTGAATTCAATGGCTATTGAAGGATGGGAATTGTATTCATTAAATGAAGTTGAAGCCGAAGAAGGGTTTCAGTACAATTGCATATTTTCAAGACAGGCAGAGGATTCTCATGAAGAAGATGATGATATTGCTCAGGTAGGACATTTTAAATCAAGAATGGAAAAGCTTTTCCATTATAAAGATGCCCCATCTGAACAGGCAAAATCGCTTCAAGAACAATTGCGGCAAAAAAATGAAAGAGTAAATGAAATAAAACAGCTTCTTGATTCAAATTCTATTGATATTGACAGAGAAAACCTTAATCAGGAAATCTCTGAAAAGCTTGCAGAACGTAATTCTCTTAAGAATAAATTTGCTGAAATACTTTCGCCGGCTAATATGTACGAGCGAATTGGTCAAGATGTTCTTACGATTGTTGTTAGTGAAGAATTAGTTGACTTAATTGACAATGAAAAAAATGGTGAGCTGATAATAGAAAGCGTAAGGCTAAGGCAGGAATTGACCGACAAGTTGGGGTATGTAATTCCCGCAATACGTTTTATAAGTTCAGACGAAATGGCTGAGAATCAATACAGTATAAATGTAAGAAAATTTAAAGCTCTTTCGGGGATTGCCTATCCTGAATACAGAATGTTTGTTCTCGGGCAGGCAAATATTGAAAAAAAACCAAGAGGTGCGATAGATTCTATTGATCCTGTTACAGGACAAAAAGTTTTCTGGATAGAAGAAGGAAAGACGAAAAGCTATTGGGATAAAGGATTGACAGCGTCGCAGGTTATCGCCAGACATCTTGAATTTGTTGTATGCAAATATGTGGAAGAAATTTTATCTTACGGAGAAATTCTTAACTATATCAGTCTTTTGGGAGAAGAAAACCTTTTTCTCGCAGAAGAATTGATACAAGGAGCGGTTTCTCTAGGTGATCTTCGCTATATTTTTGCAAAATTGATAAGAGAAAAGGTTTCGATAAAAGATATCGTTTTTGTTTTTGAAAAGCTTAACGACCTGTTGAAAGCTGAATATAATAATGATCAGCTTGTGGATAAATTGAGGATTCTTATGAGTAGGCAAATATGCAGTGATATTGCGGATTCTAATAATTATATTTATGGAATAGTTCCATCTGTTGAGCAAGATACAAAGCTTAAAAAATCAATAGAGAAGAAGAATAAAGGAAAATATTTTGTTCAAAATCACGATATAAAAGAATTTGTAAAATTTGTCTGTGATAAAGTAAAGAATAGCGAGTATGCTATTTCAAATATAGCAATAATAGTCAAGCCCGAGTTAAGATTGTCGATTTTCTATCTTTTTGAGCAAGTTATAACTGAATTAAGAGTTGTATCAGAAGATGAAATAACAGATGAATTTACTGTAGAAGTTCTATAAATTTTTTCAAATTCAATGTTGGCAAAATTTTCACTTCCATATAGAATCATGTTAAGTAAATAATAAATTATAAATTTTTGAGAGGATTATTGTATGCAAGCCAGTATCGACATTAAAAGTCTTTATTCTGACTATGTTAAAACCCTTGAAACATATATTATGTTCAGGATAAAACAGGAAATGACAAGACTTACACCTGAACTAAAAGCAAAAAACAGAGCTCCGATAAACCTTAGTATAGGTGCTCCGACTCAAGCACCGCCGGAATTTGTAATAAACGCTCTTAAAAATTGCCTTAATGAGCCAGGCATTCATTCATATTCAGTTCCAAAGGGCGAAATGTATTTTCTTGAAGCTGTTGCCTCCAGAATGAAAAAAAGATTCGGCGTTGAATTAGACCCTAAAACAGAAATATTTTCTTTGATAGGTTCAAAAGAAGGGCTTGCGCATATTTTTAGATGTCTGATAAATCCGACTCTGAACGAAAAAGAGCAGGATATTATTATGATTCCTGATCCGGGATATGCCTCTTTTAAAGAACAAATCAAGGTTGCAGGCGGTAAAGCTTACTCGATTCCTTTAAATTACGACAATAATTTTATGCCTGATCTTGAAGATTTAATGAAAAAGCTTGAGGGGGAAGGGTTTTCTTCTTCTAAAGTTAAAGCTGTTGTAATAAATTACCCCAATAATCCTCTAGGTGCGACTGCTACAAGAGAATATTTGAAAAAAGTTGTTGCTTTTTGCAGACAAAGAAATATTTTATTGGTGAGTGATGCGGCTTATGCTGATATGTACTTTGGTGATCAGGAGCCTCCTGCAAGTATTTTTGAATTTGAAGGTGCAAAAGATATCGCAATTGAATTCCACAGTTTAAGTAAGCCATATAGTATGACGGGTTGGCGTATTGGCTGGGCATGCGGAAATAAAGACGCTGTAGGAATCCTTGGAAAACTTAAATCAACAGTTGATACAGGTATCTTTAAAGCTTTACAAAAAGCGGGTGCTGAAATTCTTGTTTCTGAAGAAGGCGATGAATACATAAAAAAAGCCAATGCAATGTACCAGAAAAAGCAGGAAATTCTTGTAAAAGGTTTTAAAGAGCTTGGATGGGATATGGATAATTTGATTATTCCTAAAGCCACATTCTATTTATGGTTGCATGTGCCGTCAAGATTTAAAGATTCTGAGGAATTTTGCCAGAAAGTACTTGAAACTTCGGGTGTTGTAATAGTTCCCGGAACAGGATTCGGTGATAACGGCGAAGGATTCTTCAGGCTTTCTATTGTTGCCGAAGATAGCGACCTTTATAAAGTCATCGAAAGAATGAAAGAAGACGGATTCACCTGGGCTTAACTCAATATATAAAAGTTTAAGAACTCGGAGAAACTCCCCAGTGGAGTTTTTTCCGTAATATGCTGTAAAATCCGCTTTCATCTTCGTCTTCTATTTGTATCAAAAGAGCTTTGTGTTCGTATTTTTGTACGTTAATTGTATCATTTCCTGAAATCTTTACGTTTTCCTGCCCGTCAGAAGTTACATAAACGGATTCTTCGTCGCTGTTTATTTTTACTGTAATGTTTTCATAAGCAGGAATAACTATAGGTCTTGTGGTTAAAGTGTGAGGGCATATTGGTACAATTACAAAAGCTTCCAGTTCAGGCACTACAACAGGTCCTCCAGCGGAAAGTGTATATGCTGTCGATCCTGTAGGAGTAGAAATAATTAATCCATCTGCTATATAATCACATACATGTTTATCGTTTATGTATAGAAAGAGCTGCATTGATCTTGAAACATCGCCGCCTTTTATAACCACATCATTAAGGGCAATTTTAGCTTTAGATTCATCTATAAAAGTATTTGACTTGATCATAAGTCGTTCTTCTATAGCAAATTTGCCTTCCAGTATTTTTTCTACGCCTTTTTTTAGTTCCGATGGAACAAGCTGCGAGAGAAATCCAAGCCTACCTGTGTTTATCCCAAAGAGAGGTATATCATAAGACGCAAAAAACCTAGAAGCTCCTAGAAATGTACCGTCACCGCCGATAATAAAAGCCATTGTTATCTCAGGAAAATCAAATTTATGATCTTTTTGTTTTCCTGAGATGGCAATCATTTTAATACTGGAAAATCCTTTAGAAATTAGGATATTTCCAAGGTTTTCTGCTACAGATTGAGCTGTTTTATGTTCGGTATTGTAAATAATCCCGATTTTTGAAAGATTCAGGATTCTATTATTTGTTGATTTTATTTGAGTTAAAGTGTTCATGAGCCTTCTCTGTTGTTTCGGTGATTAGTTTTTCAAATTCTTGTTGGTCAAAAATTTCGTCAGTATTGGATTTTTTTAAATGAATCAAATATTCAATATTTCCCGCGGGTCCTTGAATGGGAGAGTAAACTAAATTTACAGGGGAAAGATTTATTGTGCAAGCGAAATTTATAATATTTTTAATTACATTAACATGAATATTTTTATCTTTAATCACTCCGCTTTTCGGTACAAGGTCTTTACCCGCTTCAAACTGCGGTTTTATGAGAGCAACGATTTCTTGCTTTTCAGGATTCATTAAATTTTTGATGTTGCCAAGAACTTTTGTTATTGAGATAAAAGATAAGTCCATTGTGCAAAATTCTGCAAAATTATTGCTTTCTTCCAGTGTAATATCTTTATAAGCTTCTTCAGGCTTGACGTTTCTGATATTAGTTCTTTCGATAACCACAACTTTCGGGTTGTTTCTAAGTTTCCAAGCTATTTGACCATAGCCCACATCTACTGCATAAATCTTAGCAGCGCCATTTTGAAGCATGCAATCAGTAAAACCTCCTGTAGAAGCTCCAGCATCAAGGCAAATTTTATCCTGTAGATTTATATTAAACTCATTCAGAGCTTTTTCAATCTTAAAACCGCCTCTGCTGACGTAAGGCATTGATTCTATTTCAATAATTTGAGGTTTTTCAGTATTTATCTGTGTGCCGGATTTTGTTAAGATTTCCCCGTTTATTTTGACTTTACCGGCGAGAATATTCCCCTGCGCCTGATTTTTTGTATCAAAATACCCATTTGCTACAAGATAATTATCTAATCGTTCTTTTTTATTCATAAATTACCTATTTTGTGGTTCCACCGCTGTCGCTGTTGAATCCTTCCAATATATTATTTACCGAAATCACGCCCATTTCAAACAGTAATTCAACTTGCGAAATATCATATCCGACAACAGCAGTTAGATGGTTTATATTTGCACTTGTATAAGTGCTTTGTGCCTGAAGAACGTCTATAAATGTTCCGATACCGGCTTTAAGTCTTATTACAGAAATATTTCTGCTTTCTGCAGCAGCCTGAAGCTCTGCCCAGGTAGAATCTATAAGGCTTCTTGCAGTTACAGTATTGAAGAAAGTTCTTACAAGATTTTCTTCTATGTCTCTTGATTTTTTTATATAGTTTAATTTTGATTCATTCAACTCAGCAGAGCGAGCTTTGATGTTTGTATAGTTCATTAACCCTAGTCCAAGTCCCGCAGGAGAGATGAATCCCGTTGAAATATCATTTAGCGACAAATTCCATCCCACAGCTATTCCGTATATTTGATTCGGCAAATATCCTGATTGACCGGTTCCTTGTCTTGCATACTGTCCGAATAAAGCAATATCAGGTATATAATTTGAATAGCTTGAATTTCTTTTTTGCTTTGCAGCTTCTATGTCAAATTTTGCAGCTTGAAGATCAGGTCTGGTAGACATGGCAATCTCCTTAGCTTGTTCCAAATTAAAGCAGTTTTTGAAAATTTCTTTTATTTTAATGTCATCATCATCGGGAACAAGTTGAATGAAAACGGGAAGACCTATAATATTTGCCAGTTGCGCCTGGTCTAGTCTATAAATGTTCTCTGCAAGTGTCAAGGACTGATTTGCTCTGGCTAAATCCGCCTCTGCTCTCAAAACATCAAATTTTGTTCCGATACCGGCTTCCTGTTTTTCTTTGTTAATTCTTAATTGTTCTTTTATTTGATCAATATTGGTTTTTAAAATTTCTATTCCTCTTTTGCTTTCCAGAAGTTCATAATATTTTATTGCTGAATCTTTTAAAACCTGATCTTTTGTATATTCAAGTTGTTTTTTTTGAGATTTATAGTCATTTCTTGCAACTTGTAAGTTAAAATATTTTTTTATACTCACAAAATAATAGTAATCAAGGTTTAATTGTAATGCAGTTTCTGTTACCTGATCAGGAATAATCGTATTGACAATGAACTCACCTTTGTTTTTTTGTAAATTCATATTAGGGTCAATGTCAGGAAGAAAGTTTGCAATTGTTCCATAATAATTCCATTTATTTTTTTCAGCTTTTTGTTCAAATATTTTAATATCAAAGTTTTTTTCCATAGAAATTGCCAGTGCATCTTTCAGGCTGATAGGCTGTTCTTTTTCTGTTAAATCAAAAATTATATTGCCGCAAATGTCAGGTTTGTTTGGGTTTGCGTCTTTTGCTCGTTCAGGACGAGGGTCTTTCGGCACTTCTTTCGGTGGTTCGGTTTTTTTTAGAATATCAGCTACTGCTGGAGGAGCTTTTGTATCAATTGGATTTTGAGTTATTGTTTCATCAGGTTTTATTTGTGGAAGTATTTCAGGATTAATCGGTTTTTCAATATTTTCAGGTTGTTTAGGTATTATTTCCTGAGCATAACAATAATTAGCTGTTAAATAGCTAATCATTACAATAAATATAAAGATTTTTATTATTTTCTTTATGTTCATTTTTTATGCCGATTTTCGCTTTATTAAAAATTATTGGTGGCGTTTATATAAATTTTGTTCAGGATGGTTTTTAAAATTTCTAGTTCTTCTTGTTGGATATTTTCTCTGATTTTATGCTGAACTTCTTTTGCGATAGGAGTTAGCTGGGTTACAGTGTCTTTTCCATTCTGAGTAAGATAAATTTTAAATTTCCTGCGATCTTTTTCGTCAGAAATCCTAATAATAAGGTTTTTTTTCTCCAAAATATCAAGAATTCTAGTGACTGTAGGCTTGTCTTTGAATAAAAAATCAGCTATTTGTTTTTGATAAAGCCCGTCTTCTTTATGAAGATAAGACAAAACCGCCCATTGTTCAGGAGTAATGTTAAAGTTTTTGGCTTTAAATTCTCTGAAAACAAGGTTTTTAATGCTTTGTACGGTTTTTCCTATAACATGACTCATACAATCTTCAGTAACAAATTTTTGAGTATCCATATTACCTTCCCCAATTGTCTAAATTAAGCTAGTTACAAGTTAGTTGTTACATTAATTAAACCAAAAACAAGCTATAGTTGCAATAGCAACTATAGCAAAAACAACCATATATTATATTCGTTTGTTATTATATTTATTTGTTTATCTATTTAAAAAAAATGAATTAATTTTGTTAATAAATTCCTGAACATTTATAGGTTTTGTAATATAGTCAATGCAGCCTGCTTTATAACATTTTTTTATGTCGGATTCCATTGCGTGGGCTGATACTACAATTATTGGGATATTCAGGCTTTCAGGATAGGCTTTTATTTTTTGAATAACTTCTAACCCGTTAATATCAGGAAGTTGCATATCCATGAGGATTAAATCAATCTTATTATAGTTTTCTTTAACTGATTCAAGAGCGGATTTTCCGTCTATAGCTTCAAGCACACTGTATTTTTGAAAAGTTAAAATATCTCTTAGGAGTTTTAAATTTGTAGGGTTATCTTCCACTATGAGTACAGTTTTAGAGGTTTGCATTTGTTAATCCTTTATTGGAATAGTGAAAATAAAAGTCGAACCTTTGTTTAGCTTACTTTCTAAGATTATTTTACCACCATGGAGGCTCACAAGTTCTTTAGTTATGGTCAACCCCAGCCCAGTACTGCCTTGTTTGGTCGAATAAGAACTGTCTACCTGTTGAAATTTTGCAAAAATCTTTTCATGGAAGGCAGGAGGTATTCCAATGCCGTTATCTTTTACTGATACTTTCAAAAATTTACCGTCTTTTGTCGCTTTAATTTCAATAGTACCGTTTTCCGGTGTAAATTTTATTGCATTGCTTATTAAATTATATAGTATTTGATGAAATTTTCTTCTGTCTGCGCAAATTTCAAAAGATTCATCCTTGCATTCGAACTTTATATTTTGTTTTTTCTGTATAAGAAGCGGAGAAACTATATTTAATGCTTCTTTTATGGCTGATTTTACATTAAATATTTCTTTGCTCATTTGCATTTTGCCGGATTCGATTTTAGATAAATCCAGCAAGTCATTAATCATTCCAAGCAAATGCACACCGCTGGAATTTATATCTCCTATATATTCAGATTGTTTTTCGTTTAGCTCGCCGAATATTTTAAGATTTAAAGCTTCAGAAAACCCTATAATTGCGTTTAAAGGAGTTCTTAGTTCATGGGACATATTTGCAAGAAATTCATTCTTAATTTTGTCGGCTTCAAGGATTTTTTTATTCTGTTCTTTTATAAGTTCAAGCGTTTTTGTTCTTTCTGTAATGTTTTCTTTAAGGATTTTAAGCTGCATTTTAAATACTTGACTGAGTTCAGCATCTTTTATCAAGTAAGAAGAAGTTGAACTTATGGTTTCAAGGATTGATACATCGCTTTCTTCGTATTTGTCAGGCTGATTCTGGACAAGGATTATGAAACCGTAAACAGTTTCCCTGATTTTTAAAGGTGAAATTATTGCAGAAAATTCAGTATCATCGCTTAGACTTAGTTCTTTCAATATTGAGCTGTTAAATTCATTGTTGTTATCTACAATGCTCTTGCCGTTTGAAAGGATATAATTTAAAATTTTATCCTTGTCGGTTATAACTTTTCTATAATTAGCCGGATAATCTTTAAATCCGGTTTGGACTTTTGTGACAAGAGTATCTCCTTCAAGCAGAAATATAATGGATTTATCATAATTCACAAGGTTTTTTATCTTTTCCAGAATGCTGTTAAAGATATTTTCTTCAGAATAAGTTTGCTCATCAAAGATTTCCATATTTGTATGGAGAGTTTTTATAAGCCTGTTATTGAGTTCTTTGATATTTTGATATTCAGAAGCAGGCATTGATAAAGAAATTATATTTTCATTATTTTTTAAAAATATTGTTTTTGTGAATAAAAAGTTTTTATTTTTTTGGATTAAGTTTATTTCAGAAGAAATCTCGCTGATTTCATTCAGGTTTTTAGTAATTTCAGATATTCGAAAGTCAAAAACTTTATGCAAACTTAGATTAGAAAATTCATCCTGACTAAAACCGAGTTTATCAGGTAATTTTTCGGAAAAATTTATAATTAAGCCTTCTTTATTAAATACAATATGAAAAATTTTATCAGACTTAGCTAAAATTTCTGATAAATTTAGGTTATATTCCTGATTACGGCTGAATGAATTCATAAGATAATTATAATACTCATTTACAAAAATTTTAAGGTGTAAAAAGTGTATGATATTCCATTTATATTATTAGGGTTCTTGTTGGCAAGTTTTTTCATAGGGATGTATCTCGATAATTTTTTTAAGACTCAATTGCCTGTATTTACCATAGTGTTTACCATTATAGGACTAATTGGCGGGATATGGGCAACTGTTAAAAAACTTATTAAGTAGGTTAGCTTTATTTAACAGCTTGGTATAAATAGACTTCTCCTCCTTTTTGTTCATCTTTCATATATTTTATCAATTTTAAATCTTTTTGGCTCTCTAAATATTTTTTGAAAGCTATTGTTTTTTTTCTTGTTGGTGCGTCATAATCGTTATTATATGTGGCAAAAAACGGAAACCAGATTCGGGATGTTCTCGTTTTTAAAGCTTCTACATCTTTTTTAAAATAATCCAGGCTGTTTTTGTTGTCATTATATATTTTTTTATCGCCATAATATAATTTCTCATTACGATTATGTGTTTCATTATCAATTATAAAATAACCTTTATCATAAGGAGTTAAATATATATAATCAGTTTTTTCCATATTTTGTTCTATAAATACAAGAAAATCGTTAATTTTTATATTTGTTCTTATATGAAAGTAATTTTTGGTATTAAAAGGTATCTGAAATAAAATAATTCCACTTACTAACAGGAGTATTCCGTTTTTAATAATATTATTTTTAATAAATTTATCAAAATAATTAAGATATTCCAGATTTTTTGCGACAAAAATTATAACAATCGGAGCTAAAAACAGTATTAACCTGTCACCAAAAGGGTAAGCTTTTATACAGGAAGCTGCAAGTGTAAGTATTATTGGGAGCACAAGCAATACTGATTTTCCTTTCTTTTGAAAAATACAAAGACCTGCGCCGGTTAGTAGTAATAAATACATTAAAATTGAAGGATGAATTACGCTTTGGAAAGTTATATTACAAAGTTGATTCAGAACAAGCAAAAACCAATTCCAATCAGGAGGAATCGGCATAAAATAATCTTTCCAATATGATAAAAAATAATCTTTACTGCGAAGATAATTAGAATAAGCAAAGACAGATGAAATTAAAAAACTTACTAACCATATGTAGCATATTGTGGATAATCTTAATAAATTGATTTTTTGTTTTTTATTAAAATATATAAAGCCATAATAAATTCCAACAGAAGCTAATATAAAAACAACGGGATAAGAGAACCAGACCATGACAAGACCTAATAAAGAAGGAATAAACATATTTATTATTTCTTTATTTAAAAAGTATTTTGCCATAATAAAAATACTTAATGTTGCCATCAAATCTACAGAATATGGTTTAAAAAAAACGCTGTATGATACTAAGGAGCCGGACACCGCAAAAATAAACACACCAAACAGCAGGCTTTTTGAGGATAAATAGTCTTTTGCAAAAAAATAAAATAAAAATATTGAAAATATTCCGCTTAACATAGGGAAAATTCTTAGAGCCAGTTCGTTTATTCCAAAAATATTGGAAAAACATTTTGAGATGACCATAAATCCAACAGGCGCAGCCTGATTAAACCAATATAAAGGTGTAAAAATCAGCTCATGAAAAGTTTTTTGTTTAAGAATATTTATTGCTAGTGAACATTCATCACCTTCAAAGGAATATTGTTGTAAAAATATATAAAGCCTAAGAAACCCCCCTAAAAAGATAGAAAAAAATAGAAAAAGATAAAAATATTTATTTTGTTCTATTTTTTTTATTAGTTCTTTAAACACGATAAAGCCTTTAATATTTTGAAATTTCTAGCATTCAAGGTTTTGTTTAATTATATCGGTTGTAATCCCCTGTGCTTTAAGCGAATCAAGAAAATTTTGAGCGGCTTGTCTTTGGATATTTTGAGGAACGACTCTTAATAGTTCTACTGCTTTTGCTAAAACAGGATCCTGATCATACCAGCGGCTGCCGTTTGTATGTTTAACTTTTTCATAGAAAGCATCAATAGCTTCTTTTCCAACATGGTCTTCAATTTTAGCTAAAAAAACTTCCGCTTGATCTCTAAGATCATCCTGAAAATTTCTTAACAACTCCATTACTTCCATTAATAAAGGATCATGGTCATACCAACGTTTATAATCGGCCATTTTATTGATTTCCTTGATTTAAATTAGAAATTTGCTTAAACCTATTTTATTAAAGTTTAAGTTTTATATTTATCTTATTTTAGTATAACTTAATTTAAAAATTAAATTACATGAATTTCATCTGCAATAAGTTTAGCATTAATATCGTTTTCAGTAATATTAACTCTTTGAATATCAGCACCTAACCCGGAGAGCTTTTCCATTACTTTTTCATAGCCTCTATCAATATGATAAAGATCAGTAATTTCGGTAGTTCCTTCAGCGCATAACGCTGCAACAAGAAGAGAAGCTCCTGCTCTAAGATCGCTAGCTCTTACTTGAGCGCCTGTAAGGGATTTTACGCCTTTTACAATTGCTCTGTTTCCTTCTTGTTGGACATTAGCACCCATTCTTGTTAATTCACCTATTTGCCTGAATCTGTTTTCGTAAATGCTTTCGGTAATTACACTTATTCCTTCAGCCACAGCTAATACAGACATAAATGGCGATTGCAGATCAGTAGGAAATCCGGGATGCGGTTGTGTAACGATATTAACGGCATTAATAATCTTTCCGCAAGAAATTTCAATACTAAACGGATCAAGAATATTTATGTTTGCGCCCATATCAGTTAATTTGCTTATAACAGCGCTTAAATGACTGGGGAAAATGTTTCTTATAATGCCTTTTCCTCTTGTAGCAACTATTGCTGCTATATAAGTACCGGCTTCAATTCTGTCAGGAATTGTAGTATAAATTGTTGGATGTAAATCTTTTTGTTTAACACCGTTAATAATGATTTCAGAAGTTCCTGCACCTGTAACATCTCCGCCTAATGCATTAAGGAAGTTGGCAAGATCTACAATTTCAGGTTCTTGTGCTGCATTACTGATAATAGTTGACCCTTCTGCAAGTATAGCAGCGATCATAATGTTTTCAGTTGCACCAACGCTTGGTCTATCAAGATAAACAGTTGTACCTACAAGTTTTTTTGCTTTAGCAATAACATAGCCGCCTTCGATTTTTATCTGAGCGCCAAGTGCTTCAAGTCCTTTGATGTGGAAATCTATTCTGCGTTCACCGATGGAGCATCCTCCTGGAAGTGCAACTTTTGCTTCTTTACATCTGCCAAGCAGTGCACCTAATACGGTAAATGAAGCTCTCATTTTGCTTACTAATTCATAGCAAGCTTCAACGCTTGTTAATGTAGTAGCATCTATTATAATTTTCTTTTCATCGGTGTCATAATCAACTTTTGCACCTAAACTTCTGAGTACTTCAACCATTATTTGTACGTCAGCAAGTTCCGGTACGTTATGAATTTCACATGCATCATCTAATAAAAGCGCGGCCGCCATTAACTTAAGAACAGCATTTTTAGCTCCGCTTATATTAATTTCACCTTTTAATTTCTTCCCACCATTTATTAAAAACTTCTGATCCAAGAAAGTTTCCTCCTAAAGCAAAATCTGTTTACATCCTTCATGATCTTTAAAATAACTTTTGAGTTTTGATTTTAAAAAATATTATAAATATTATTCAGCCTTAATATTAATATCTACAAATCATTAAGTAAACCTCGATATCTGAAATTTTGTTTTTGAAAGGTTAAAATTGATGATTGTAGTGGATATACAGCATTAATAAAAATAACTTAACAAAAATCTATAAATTTAAGTAATTACAATTTTACCAAAAGTATACTCGTGTGTTTATCAGCTTATAATATGATTTTTTCTATTTTTTAATCGACATACTTTTAACATGCTAGCACCATAAGTATGAATTATCAATGTATATCAGGCTAATAAACTTTCCGGTTAGCTTAAATAAATAAAATATTTGAATAAATACCCGAATAAACTAATTCTTTATAATGTTAATTTAAGAATTGGATATATGAATTTTTTCAAATTTATGGCATGATAATCCTGCTTTGTAAGTACATTAAATTAATAAAAATTTATTTGATACTTGTATAAATAGTTACTAAGCGGTTAAATATAACTGGTAAAAATATTATAAATTTGCCATAATAATATTGTAACAATTTGTAACAAATGCGTTTTGAAAAAATTAAATTTTCATCATTATTTGAGGAGACTATTAATGAAAAAATACCAGTCAACAGGTGTCTATATAACTTTATTAGTTATTATAATGGCATTTATAGCATCTTTAATGACCACAAAGCCAGATGCAATAAAAGACATATCTTATTCAGCTTTCATAAATAAAGTAAAACAGGGAGAAATCAAGAAAGCTTCTATCTCTGAAGATTATTTAATTGCTGAATCAAAAGATAAATCTTCCAAACAACCAGTAAAGTATAAAGTTTTAATTCCTATGAATGATCCGGGATTAATAACCAAGCTTGAAAACAACAACGTTGATATAAACGTAAGCCGTCCCAGTAATTCAGGACAATGGATAGGACTTATCGGCACATTGATATTTCCTTTATTCTTGCTGATAGCATTATTTCTGATGTTCAGAAGTGCATCAAGCGGTGGTTCTCAGGCTATGTCATTCGGAAAAAGCAAAGCAAAAATGATGCTTGATAATAAAGTTAAAATCACATTTGCTGATGTAGCAGGTATTGATGAATCCAAACAGGAACTTGAAGAAATCGTTGATTTTCTTAAAAATAGTCAGAAATATCATACCCTTGGTGCAAAAATCCCAAGAGGAGTTCTTCTTGTTGGTGCACCCGGAACAGGTAAAACCCTTCTTGCAAAAGCAGTCGCCGGAGAAGCTGGTGTGCCTTTCTTTAGTATAAGCGGTTCAGACTTTGTTGAAATGTTTGTAGGTGTTGGTGCTTCACGTGTAAGAGATTTGTTTGAGCAGGCTAAAAAACATGCGCCTTGTATTGTATTCATAGACGAAATTGACGCAGTAGGCAGACAAAGAGGAGCCGGTATGGGCGGCGGCCATGACGAAAGAGAACAAACGTTAAACCAACTTTTGGTTGAAATGGACGGTTTTGACGGAACTACCGGAATTATAATAGTAGCCGCTACAAACAGGCCTGATATTCTTGATAATGCTTTATTAAGACCAGGCAGGTTTGACAGACAGGTTGTAATTGACAGACCTGATATACTTGGACGTGAAAAAATTCTTGAAGTTCACGCAAAAGGCAAACCTTTTGCACCTGAAGTAGACTTAAAAACCCTTGCTAAAAGAACTCCTGGTTTTACAGGTGCTGATTTATCAAATTTAATAAATGAAGCAGCGCTTTTAGCGGCTCGACATGAGAAAAAAGAAATAGATATGTCGGATTTAGAAGCTGCAATAGATAAAATAATCGCAGGACCTGAAAAGAAAAGTCGCATCATCGATGATCAGGAAAAAGAAAATACCGCATATCACGAAGTTGGACATGCTCTATTGGCGAAATTACTCAAGGGTTGCGATCCTCTTCATAAAGTTAGTATTATCCCTAGAGGTATGGCACTCGGTGTAACTATGACTTTACCTGAAAAAGATCATTTGACTTATAGAAAATCCCAGTTGCTATCTAGAATAGCTATGCTTTTGGGCGGAAGAATCGCTGAAGAAATAACATTTGGTGAAGGAGAAATATCAACAGGCGCATCGAATGATATAGAAAAAGCTACTGATTTGATAAGAAAAATGGTTACATCTTACGGGATGAGCGATAAAATCGGACCAATCGCAGTAGGCAAGAGAAATGAACATGTTTTCATGGGCAGAGACTTTGGTGCAGACAAGAACTATTCTGAAGAAGTCGCGTCTATTATTGATAGAGAAATAAAAACCATAATCGAAGAAAGATATGAATTCGCAAAGAAATTGCTTCTCGAAAACAGAGATATAATTGAAGAAATAGTAAAAGTTCTTCTTGAAAGAGAAACACTGGACGAAAAAGAAGTTGATGAAATCATTGAAAGAATTCGTTCAGAAAGAAACGTTCAACCAGCATATTAAAAAGTATAAAAATAATGACAGATAATAAAAAAAACAGACAAATTCCTCATTCTTTAGATCCTGATTACAGAAATAAGAATTTTGAAGAAGTTGAGACTAATTTTACTGATGAACAAGCGCAGGTAGAGGCGAAAAGGTGTCTTGAATGCAAAAATCCTAAGTGCGTTCAGGGATGTCCCGTAAATGTAAATGTTCCCGGATTTATTTCTGAAATAAAAAAGGATAATATTGAAGAAGCAGGAAAAATTATAAGACAGACCAATGCTTTGCCGTCTGTTTGCGGGCGTGTTTGTCCTCAGGAAAAACAATGCGAAGGCTCATGCGTTCTTGGAATAAAAGGCGAACCTGTTGCAATAGGTGCTCTTGAAAGATATACCGGAGATAAAACTCAGGCAGAAGTACCCGAGATTAAACATACCGGTAAAAAAGTTGCCATAGTTGGTTCAGGTTGTGCAGGAATGAGTGCTGCTGCTGATTTAGCAAAGTCTGGTCACAGTGTTACAATCTTTGAGGCACTTCATTCTGTCGGTGGCGTTTTGCGTTATGGAATCCCAGAATTCAGGCTGCCGAGAAAAGTACTTGACAGGGAAATTGAATATCTTAAAAAGCTAGGGGTTGAATTCAAGACTAATGTTGTCATAGGAAAATCCCTGACTATTAACGATTTGTTTGAAGAAGGATTTAAAGCAATTTTTATATGCAGCGGTGCAGGGTTGCCGATGCTTCTGCATATTCCGGGTGAAAGCCTAAACGGAGTTTATTCCGCTAATGAGTTTCTTACAAGAGTAAACCTGATGAGGGCTCATCAGGATGATTATCACACTCCGATAAGAATAGGCAAAAAAGTTGCTGTAATCGGAGGCGGAAATACCGCTATGGATTCTGCAAGAACTGCTAAAAGAATAGGCTTTGATGAAGTTACCATTGTATATAGACGTTCAGAAGCAGAACTTCCTGCAAGACTCGCCGAAATTGAACACGCTAAAGAAGAAGGCGTAAAGTTTATGCTGCTTCACTCACCTGTTGAAATTACAGGCGAAAATAGCTATGTAAGCGGTTTAAAACTTCAGGTTATGGAATTAGGCGAACCTGACGCATCAGGAAGAAGAAAACCTGTGCCAATAGAAGGCAAAATTATCGATATGGAAGTTGATACAGTAATTGTTGCTCTTGGGACAAGTCCTAATCCGATAATTCAGCGTTCTGTTGTCGAAGA
>MFRJ01000101.1:0-174 GCA_001784535.1 Candidatus Melainabacteria bacterium GWA2_34_9 | reverse complement strand
CCAACGCAATTAATGCTATGGGCGCAGGAAAACGTGCCGCCTCTTCTATTAATGAATACCTATTGTCATTCTGAGGGCTTTAGTCCGAAGAATCTATCCAACGGAGTATTTAGACTAAAAGTGTCATGCTGAACTTGATTCAGCATCTATCAATTTGGGAATTATAGCGTTCAA
>MFRJ01000100.1:21923-28628 GCA_001784535.1 Candidatus Melainabacteria bacterium GWA2_34_9 | reverse complement strand
TCCAGTCAATGTGTGATGATAAGTAGTGAAGGTAGAGAGCAAGAAAAATGCTTTATTGTGATGATTGATTCTTTACATGAAAATTATCGGGTTCATTTGTTAAAAACTTTAGAACATGTGAATTAAAGATTAAAATTTCGTTACAAAAAGATTTTTTTAAAATTTTACAAAATCTTGCAAGTCATTGATAAGTTTGCTAACTCTTGAAGTTAAGTTTTTTCTGTTGCGTAAAATATTTAATTTGAAAAATTTAAAAGAATAAATACTTTCTGAAAGCAGGCTTTGCAGTTCAATAAACTGACCGTAAATTCCTCTGTGAATATAATCTTTATTTTCGGCAAAATAAATACATAAACTTCCCATAATTATTGAGCAGTCTGTTGCATTATTCCATGAAACAAATTCTTTTAAATCTTTAAGCTGATCCAGTATTTTTTCATAAATTTTATTAATATTTCTTTTTTTCTTAACAAGGTCATAACTAAAGTATTTTTTTACCGAATCAAAACCGTTGATAATAAGCTCTTCTTTGAGTTCATTAGAAATATTAAAATCAATAATCTTGATTTTGCCCGCATCAATTCTTATTATGTCAAATTGGTCATTTTTTCCATATTTTGCTTCAAGAATATCAGTTGAAATATTGTAGCTTGTTTCAATTATTGCGCTGAAATAATCAAGGAAACAGGAGATTTCTTTTGGTTTTTCAGAGCCTTCAAGCCTGAATTCCAATATTTTTGAATTTGTATTGGCTAAAATATCGCTAGAGTCTTTCCATATAGGAAAGTTATTAATCACATCTCCATCTACAAGGCATTTATCGTTTTCCCATACGGGCTTAAAAAATCCGGGAATGCTTATAGATGCCCTGACAGCATGTGCTATTTCCACATCAGGAGTTTTTATTCTGCTGTATTCTTTAAATCTTCCATTAGAGACATCTGTTGCAATTACGATTAAATCTTTTTCTACATCATGAAAAGTTACAGGTTTCTTTTCAGAATCTTTATTTTCATAAAACTTTTTTTCTATATTTTTTTTAAGCCAGTAATAGACACCATCACCTTTAAAAAAGCCAAAATCTTTTCCAAACGGTAAATATAAATCCTGGAATCTCTGGTAATTAATGCTAAATAGTAAATTTTTTAATTCTTCATGGTTATAGCCTACAGATATAAGAGATGCAACAATTGCACCGACAGAAGAGCTTGCATAGCCTGTTAAATGTATATCAAGCTCCTCAAGAGCTTTTAGAACTCCTATATATGCAGTTCCTCTTACCCCACCGCCTGCAAATATGGCAAAATAATCTTTTTGTTTACCCATTAAAATCTACCTTAGCCACAGTACTTTATTTCAATTATAATTATAATACTTTAATCATATAATTATATTGCTTTTTAGTAGTGACTTTATACTTTAACTAATTCAAAATGATTTTAAATTAAACGTGGACTGGAAAGAGAAATAAATGACTATATCAGTTGTGATTCATACTTATAATTCTGAAAAATATCTGGAAAAATGCTTGGAATCTGTAAAATCCGTTGAGGAAATAGTTATTTGCGATATGCATTCAACAGATAGAACTATAGAAATTGCACAGAAATATGGCGCAAAAATTGTTTATCATGAAAATCTCGGGTTTGCTGATCCTGCAAGAAATTTTGCATTATCTCATGCAACACAGGACTGGATATTGGTTCTTGATTCCGATGAAATAGTTACTCCTGAACTTTTAGCTTATTTGAGAGAATATATGACCAATTATCAAACCAATTATAAAGTTGTTTATATCCCTAGAAAAAATATTCTTCTCGGAAAAGTTTTATGGTCGTGGTATCCGAACAGTATTATGAGATTTTTTGAAAACGGGGTAGTAACTTATGACGAAAAAGTTCACTGCACGCCTACAGCTCATGGTTCTGTAGGAGAATTTTTTATTGACCCGAAAAGAACCGAACTTGCGTTAATTCATTATAATTACGATTCTATTGAAGCTTTTATTTCAAGAATGAACAAATATACTTCCCTTGAGCTTGAAAAATTCAATGAAAGAAATATTAAGTTCTCGGCAAAGATGCTTTTTACCAGACCGATAGGGGAGTTTTTCAAAAGATATCTTCTAAAAAAAGGTTATAAAGATGGCTGGCATGGGTTTATTTTTGCGGTTTTGATGGGAATTTATAAATTTGTCGCCATAATAAAACTCTGGCAATCAGAATTAAATCTTGAAAATTAAGTTTAAGAAAGACAAAGTGGCTAGTCTTTCGGACTAGCCACTTTGTTAAATAATTGTTTTTAACCGAAATATCTGTTTAATAAGCCTTTGAAAGCCTGACCATGTCTAGCTTCGTCTTTGCACATTTCATGAACGGTATCATGAATAGCATCATAGCCTAATTCTTTTGCTTTTGTGGCTATGTCTTTTTTACCCTGGCATGCTCCAAATTCCGCAGCAACTCTAAGTTCAAGATTTTTCTTTGTGCTTGTATCAACAACTTCTCCTAAAAGCTCGGCAAATTTAGCTGCATGCTCAGCTTCTTCAAAAGCAATTCTTTTGTAGGATTCAGCTATTTCAGGAAAACCTTCTCTATCTGCTTGACGGCTCATAGCAAGATACATTCCAACTTCTGTACATTCTCCGGTAAAGTTTGCTTTTAATCCTTCAATAACTTCAGGATCTATGCCTTTAGCTGCACCAATTTTATGTTCATCAGCCCAGGCTAATGTTTGATTTTGTTGTTCCTTGAATTTTTCAGAGGGAACTCCGCACTGGGGGCATTTTACAGGAGGCGCATCGCCTTCATGTGTATATCCGCAAATTGAACAAACGAATTTTTTTACAACTATTGTACTCATAATTTTTCCTCTCTTTTTAAAAGATTAACTTCTAATTTATTTCATAAAGTATACAAAATTTTTTGTTTATAAACTTTAAATTTAACAGAAAATTAATTTTTTAATTCAAATAATAAATATTATATGTAAAACATACACTTATAAAAAAGCTTTAAAACGCCCTCTATTTGACAAAAAATAAAAACAATCTCTGGCATTTGCAAGAATAAGTGTAAATGTAGCGATTAAAATCTGAAAATTCCTTTAAAAATCAGTAAAAAATTCGAATTACCCCCTTTAAAAATCATGCATAATATGTTAATATGATAATAAAACAAGCATTACATTTGTAGCAGAGAAGAAGATTGAGTTACAAAAAGTAAGAACACGTTGGGTCGAGATATGAGAGTCAGAGTTGTTTCAAAAAAAGGATTTTTAAAAATTTTAGTTTTAGCGACACTTGTTGCATTTGTATCACAAGAAGCGCTTACTCAGGAATTAGCCAGTATTACTCCTCATGATTTTTCAAAAAGACCGGACTGTACTTCAACAAATTCAAAACTTTGCTATAATAACCCTGAATTTTCAAATAATATAGTTCGGGGGAAAGGCGTAACCCATAAGCGTATTAAGCGTTGGCTTAACGGGCGACCGGCTATAGTAAATATAATAGTCGTAAATCCTGAAGCAGAAAGATTAATCATTAAGCCGTCCTATGGTTCTTATAAATTAAATTCAGTAAGGAAAGTAAAAGATTTAGTTACCATTGAAAACGCAATAGCAGGAATTAACGCATCATATTTTAAACCGGATACAGGAGTCCCATTAGGGGCTTCTATTGTTAATGGGGAAATTTTAACAGGTCCTCTTTATCAACGAGTTGTTTTCGGGGTTACAGAAGATAATAAATTTAAAATGGAAAAACTTGATGTATCAGGAGAAATCAAAATTGGAAACAATATCAATCTTCCATTATTCAATATCAACCAGCCTGTATTCAGTCAAACAGCATTTACAGTATATACAGACAGATGGGGTTCAAGAACTCCTCGCACATCAGAATATTATTGTCACATAGCGGTTCTCGACGGAAAAATTCAATACATAAAACAAAGCAGCGTTTTAATTCCTCAGGGCGGATATGTAGTAGTCGGTCCAAGAAGCAAAATACCTAAAAGAATCATACAACAGTATGACAATGTTAACTATACAGTAAAATTAAGTCCTGACGATTGGAATAACGTAAAATATGCAGTAGGAGGCGGACCTTACTTAGTAAAAGAAGGTCAAGTCTTCATTGACAGGCAGCGTTTTAGCAAAAGCTTCTCCTCAATGAAAGCTCCTAGAACCGCAGTAGGTTATACAAAAGGAGGAAGTTTACTTCTGGTTACAGTTGATGGCAGACAAGAAGGAACCAGCGGTGCAACACTTCCGGAACTTGCAAAATTAATGAAAGAACTTGGAGCCCACAACGCAATGAACCTTGACGGCGGGTCTTCAACTCAGATGGTATATAACGGCAGAGTAGTAAACAGCCCTACTACAAGAGGCGGAAATAGAGTTACAAACGCACTTATAATAGCTCCCGGTTATTAAAATTCTTTGAACTAACTCATTACAACTAAGGCAGCAAGTGCTGCCCTTATTTTTTCTACCAATTACCAACTTACTATTTACAGTAAACTTTGATGTAATATAATTTATGATGTCTCAGTAAAAATCATCCAAATAAATTTAAAAAAGTAACAGGAGAAATTAAATTGCCAAATATTAAATCAGCAGAAAAAAGAGTAGATGTATCAGAAAGAAATAAACTGCGTAATATTTCAATAAAAACTTCAGTTAAAAACGCTGTTAAAAAAGTATATGAAGCTATAAAAGCAAAAGAAAAAGCAGAAAAGATTCAGGAAACCGTCAATAAAGCATACAGCTTAATTGATAAAGCTGTTTCAAAAGGTGTTCTTCATAAAAACACAGCTGCAAGAAAAAAATCAAGATTAGTAGGACACGTAAACAAAGGTGATATTCCTGCTTAAGTAGATTTTATGAAAATATTAAAAAAACCGTCTTTTAAAAAGACGGTTTTTTTTACCTCTACCTCTATAACCCTATAACAGTATTTTTTAAAATTAAGACTTGAATTTAGTGTAATACTCAGGCTGTTCTTGATTAGAAAGATCAGGAAGCTTGCCTTTTTTAACTTGAGCTTTAATCTCAGCAGGTGATTTGTCAAGCATTACCTGTCTGGAAATTTCCATATCCGGTAAATCATTTTGAGTATCCCACGGGTTAATATTTTTTACCCATAGTGTTTTCTGGAAGTTGGATTTTGCATTCGGAGAATTTTCACAAATTAATTTGATTAATTTGTCTTTAGGAACTCCGTTATGGTCCTCGATTTTATATTCATCGCTTTTTAAAATTCTGACAATACTTTGTGGTGAATAACTTGGTGTTTTGTCTTCATTCATTACTTCTCTAAGTTTTCTTAAAGTAGCAATGTTTTCGTTTCCTAATACTTCACCGTATTTGTTTTCAAGATTTTCAAAGTTGCCTTTTTTAAGTGTACATCCGTCAGGGAAACCGTCAGCTCTAACAAAACTATATCTGTATGACCAGTCATAAGTTTTATTTTTATTGATTTTAAGCTCATTATCAAGCTTTATATTAAGACCTTTAACTTCTCCGCCGAATTGGAATGTTAAGAAGTCGCCTACAGTGAGTGCTTTTTTTGTTTTTGTCGGTATAAAGTTTTTATTAAGAGAAAGAGCAGTATATTTTAAAATATCTACAGTTGCGTTTACGTCGTCAAGAGCATCATGCGCCGTACCTTCAAGGTCTTTTCCGAAGAAGAATTTATACTGTTCTCCGAGTTTTTTCCTTACGCCTACAAAAGGATGTATTCTTTGAAGCATTAAGAAAGGATCAAGAGTTAAGCACTGTTCTTTTTTCTTTAAAGCTTCTTTATCTTGTTCTAAGTTGTATAAATCAATTTCGTGGTTTATTTTGCCTATGTCAAACTGGGCATTATAAGCTACTAAAAGATTGTTTCCGACAACTTTTTGCGTAAAGTTTGCTAAAGAGTCATGTAAAGGTTTTGCTTTATGTTTTTCTAACAATACTTGTCTGCTGAGACCGTGAACATTAACAGCTCCCTGTGGAACCTCCATTTCGGGATCAAAAAACTTGTTATAAGCTTTTGTCGGTTTTCCATCTTTAAATTGAGCGGCACCAATCTGAATTATTCTGTCATTATCGCCGACACCTGTTGTTTCTGTGTCAAAAACAGTAAAATCAATAGCAAATTTTCCTGTTTTGGGATCAATTAAAGGCTGATCAAGATAAGCAAGATGTCCTTTTTTAGATAATGTTTCCCTGAGTTGTTTAAGGGACGCTTCACTGGATTCTTTTAATGCTTTTTGACTTTTTACAAATGCTGCATCATATTGATTTTTATAATCTTCTAATTTTTCAATATTTTTACTGTATTTTTCTTTTGCTTGAGGAGAAGAAATAGCATGCCCTGTTGAAAGTGCTGTTAAAGAATTTGTAGGGTTAAATTTATTTACCCAGTTTGTTTCCTGAACTTCACAAAGAGCAAGCGCACTCCAAAAAGACAAAATATCTTCTTTTTTTGCTGTTTGCCAGTTTATAGGTTCTTGTTTTAAGTTTTCCCATTTAACCTTGCTCCATTGAACATTTTGTGTAGGAGTTGTTCCACCTTCAGGAATATAAAGAGCTGCGCCATGATATTTTTTATCTTGAACGGATTTTACAACATTTTCTATGTGTCTTGTTGGAATTGTTACCTGTGGAGCTTCTTTTTCTGAAGCTGAAAATGAAAGCGCGTATGCTTTTAAGCTT
>MFRJ01000100.1:12470-21886 GCA_001784535.1 Candidatus Melainabacteria bacterium GWA2_34_9 | reverse complement strand
AATCTGA
The DNA here is from genome assembly GCA_001784535.1 of Candidatus Melainabacteria bacterium GWA2_34_9. Classification (GTDB taxonomy): domain Bacteria; phylum Cyanobacteriota; class Vampirovibrionia; order Gastranaerophilales; family UBA9971; genus UBA9971. Next base: position 21,879 of record MFRJ01000100.1, on the reverse strand, counting down.
AGCATCAGAAGATCTTGCAATCACTGCATTTTTATTAGGCGCATGATTACCGGATACTTTTGACTGTAAATTGTTATTATTTACTTTTGAAATCACTTTTCAGCTCCTTATGCAATCTTGTTAAAGGTGTATACTTGTGAACCAAATTTGTTTTGTGTTTTGCAGTTTGGTTTTCTGGTGTTTGCTGAGAAAGCAAGATCTTCTTTTTTGTTGATTGTAAATTCCCAATCTTTTTCAAACTGTCTTACAAATGTTTTTGCAATATCTTGATTTTCTACAACAATTGCACATTCATGGTTTCCGCGTTTGTATTTTGCTTTTTTGTTTACAAAATCTTCTACGAGATGATAAGTACCTACAAGTGCACGAATTTTTTTAAGTGATTCGTCGTTAGAAGTATTGTTTAATTCAATTTGTTGTTCAAAAAGTTCTTTTTCTTTTCTGTTTAAAGCCTTTTTATTTTCAAGGATTTTATTGTAATCAAGTCCTTTGTTAGTAAAGATACTTTGCATATTTTTATCCATTTTTGGATCTGATTTTATTGCTTTTTCAAGAGTCAAAATGTCTTTTTTGAATTTTTCATCTATTTGTTTAAGTATTGCTTTATTATGTAATACATAGTCTTTTCTCATGCCTTTACCGTTATTATTTTCAAGACCTAAGGCAGACCAGTTTGCAGAGCCTATTAAAAGTTCAAGTTTATCAGGTTCAGCTTGGTCTTTGTCTTTGTGACCCAATACAGCCCATTTGCAGTGTAAACGCTGTTTAAGTTCTTCATTGACTTTGAACGCTTCAACAGGGACGCCTTCTTTTCTAAGTTCCTGATAAACAGGTTTTAAATAAGGGAATTTTTGTAAAAGATCAGGTGAAACAAGAATTTTTGCATCAAGTGTTCCTGATTTATGTCTTTCAATAATTTTTTCTTTGACTTCTTTATGTGTTAGAACAAATAATTCTGCTCTTAAGTAATTCATATTAGGATCGTTTAATTTTCCTTGTATTTCTTGTCCTTTATCTCCTTTTTTTCCGAGTAAATAAGTTCTTATTGACTCGTTATCCATGTTTTTGTCATAAATACCGTGAGTTTTATATTCAACAGGAGAATTTAATAATACTTTAATGGCAGGATCTTTAACAGGTTTTACTTCAGGTAGATAAAATTCACCTTTTGTAAATCTTTCTCTATATTTAGGATCATTATAGATTTCACCAATGACCTTCATATATTCTGCTGCTTCAGGAAGAATGCCTTTAATTATTTTCAGATTGGAATGTTGTTCTTTTTCTGTCATCGCGCCATATAAGCCCATCATTTTCCAAGCGAATTTCCAATCTTTATTGAATACATTATCAATTATGTTGTCTACTTCAGAGCCTTGCCCTTTAAATTTATCCTGTGTTTCAATAGCTACACATGCATCATGGTTCACAGGTGAATGGTTACCCCAGTTTTCGCCACCGATCATAACCTTGTTTCCTGTGGATTTGCTATGAATAGCAAGAAGTTTTACGTGTTGAATTTTTGTGCCGCCTTGTGTTGATCTTGGATAAATAGCAACATCAACACCTGCATCAATTAAACGTTTTACCATATTTAAGTTGTTATAAAATTTTTCTTTTCTTCCGAATCCATCTTCAGGCCACTTACTTGCATCTAAAATAGTCTGAACTTTAACGCCTTCTTTGCTTTTCTTGATTATTGTATCATAAAGTTTTTGTTGTTCTTTAGAACCGTCTACTGCATCGGCACCACCTAAAGGATGATGTTTATCAGCATCATCTTTATTTTGGAACTCAAACATTTCTATTTGGATGCAATCACCTTTTTTTGTACCTTCAACCCATTCAAGAGCTTTTGGAAAAATTTGTCCACCGTCAATCAAAGTTGTAACATTTGTTTTGCCAACTTCTGCTGTAACGCTTTTTTCCGGTTCAACTTTAGCTAATTTGCTGAATAATAATTTATTTACTAATTCACTGACGGATTGTGCACTGTTGTTAGCTGCCTTAATAAGTCTAGCTGCTACTTCTGCATACATGAAAACAGGGGAATCTTCCCCTTTTAGTCTATTTTGTGTTGGAACAAGAACAGGGATTTCTTTTTTATTGTCATTATCAGAAGCTGTAAAAGCTATTGGATTAGAAACATTTCTATTCAATACTTTGTTCAAATTAGTTGTAATTAAATTCATTCTTACAGCCACCTTTTTTAACTAGCTACCTAAAATAGATATTATGAAAAAATTTGATAATAATTTTTTATTTACCTGTATGTTTAAAGTAAGAACATGGAAAAACATGCTAGTTGAAGACTTTTTTATTACTTTTTTTTTACAAATCTTAAAAATTCAAAAAACTTATTATACAAATGCATGCTTAAACTTTATTCTTTTGTGTAATTTGAAAATTAGTCATAAAGGGAATAAACTAATTTTTATGATTAATGGATAATTGTGCCGTCCAAAAAATTTTAAAAAAAGGAGAAAAAATGAAAAAATTATCTTATGTTGTAACTTTAGCAGCGGTATTAATTTTTACAGGAAGTCAAATAGCAAACAGTCAGCCATGTCCAACGGATAAACCATGCCCTGTAAAAGTTGCTCCTTGTCCATGTAAAAAGGCAGGAAAACCATGTCCGGCTAAAGCTAAAGTAAAGCCATGCCCGACAAAAACTGAAGCAAAACCATGTCCTGTTATTAAAAAAGTTAAGACTGCTCCTTGTCCATGTCAAAAAAAAGTAAATAAAAAAGTCCACAAAGAAGACTGTAAACATAAACAATAATATTTCGAATAAATTAATAAAAAGACTTCTGCTGTTTTTACAACAGAAGTCTTTTTATTTTACTATTCCTAAAACTTTGATAGAATTTATACTAAGCTTGGATTAATAAAGTTAAAGAAAAAAATTTAGCCTAGTAGTTGCATAAAAAATGAATGATACAAAAAAACCGGAAATATTAAACGAGTTAGAAAAACTCATTCAAAAAAATCCTTCTGATATAAAAATCAGAGCATCTTATGCGGAAGCTCTTCTTTATGAAGGCTTTTTGGATGAATCACTTGAGCAACATTTGCAGCTTTTTAGAATTTTTCCGAAAAATGAAGAAGTTTGTTACAACATAGGCATAATCTATGAAAAACAAAAGAAAATTGATAATGCGCTCAACTACTATGAAAAAGCGGTAAGTTTTTGTCCTGATGATCCTGATTTTAGATATAGTTTGGCTTTTATGCTTGATAAAAAAGGCGAAATTGACAGGGCTATAGAAGAATACAAAAAAACCATAGTGCTTGATAATGAAGATTCTAACGCTCATTTTAATTTAGGATGTCTTTATGTAAAGAAAAAACTCTCAGAGCTTGCTAAAAAACATTTTGAAGCAGCTGTAAAACTTAATCCCGAAGATGTTTATGCGCGGTTTAATCTGGCTTTTGAATATAAAAAAGAAGGCAAAATACAGAATGCTCTTCAGCAATATCATAAAATAACAGAGTTAAGCCCTGATTATAGTTGGGCTTATTATAATATAGGCTGTATTTTATATGAGCAGGGTAATATAGATAAAGCCGAAAGCTTTTTTAAGAAGACAACAGAGTTAAATCCTAAGGATGTAGAAGCATTTAAGGTTCTTTCAGATATAGCTATAGCTAAAAACAACCATGAAAGTGCAATTAATTATTTGGAAACAGCTTTAATTCAAAATCCTGAAAATGGAAATATACATTATTACATAGCAAAAATTTATAAAAAAATTAATGAAACTGAAGATGCGCTGTTTCATTTAAATAAAGCTCTTCAAAATAAAGGTACTTTATCAATGGCGGAAGAAATTATTGTTAGAGAACTTGAAGAATTAAAAAAATAAATTACATCATTAGGAGTTAAAATGTCTTATAAATCAGGTTTTGTAGCGATAATCGGCAGACCGAATGTCGGAAAATCAACATTGTTAAATAAAATTTTAGGTCAAAAAATAGCTATAACAAGCTCAAAACCTCAAACCACGAGAAGAAGAATAAAAGGTTTTCATTCTTCCGAAAAAGGACAAATAATCTTTGTTGACACCCCGGGGGTTCACAAACCTCTTTATAAGCTTGGCGAATTCCTTCTTGATGAAGCAAAACTTGCTATTCCAGATGCTGATTTGATTTTGTTTATGGTTGATGGAACAGAAGCAGCAGGACTTGGTGACAGGTGGATTGCGGAAAATCTTTTGAAGGGGGAAATTCCGATCATAATGGCAATCAATAAGGTTGACCAGATTAAAAATATGGAAGTCAGAGATCAGATAGTCGAGAGTTATAAGAATTTATTAGGCGAAAAATCTGTTCCGCTAGTAAAAATTTCTGCAAAAACAGGCAGAAATGTAGATGATTTGATTAAAAACATTTACAGAAAGCTTCCTAAAGGTCCTCAATACTATCCTAAAGATGAAGTAACCGACCAGAACCTTAAAACAATCGTTGCAGAAACCATAAGAGAAAAGGTTATACGCAAAACCATGGAAGAAGTTCCTCATAGTATTGCTGTTGTTATAGATAATTTTGAAGAAAAAGAAGTTATAACAAATATCGCAGCGACGATTTTTGTGGAGCATGAATCACAAAAAGGGATCATAATAGGAGAAAAAGCTTCTATGCTCAAAGCAATAGGAACGGATGCAAGAATAGACATAGAAAAATGTCTTGAAACAAAAGTTTTTCTTGAGTTATTCGTTAAACTTAAGAAAAATTGGAGAAAAAACCCTTCTGCGCTTAGACAGTTCGGCTATACTTCAAAGTAATATTTAGTTATCTTTCTCTATTGCTATTTTTCAGGTTTTTGTATTAAATAATGAAATTGTCATTGTGAGGCATGAATTTAGTCTTTTCAACGATTATAGACCTTACGAAGCAATCTTCCCAATGACAACACTCCACTTTTGAAAATTGCTTCGTTACTATATTTATTTTATTTTATAGTTGATTCATGCCTCGCAATGACAGCTCGAGTATCAGGAAAAAAAGAGGATTTAAGTAAATGAAAATAGTAAATAATGTAACTGAATTAATCGGGAATACCCCGCTTGTCTACATAAATAGATTAACTGAAGGCTGTCATGCAAAAGTTGCAGCAAAATTAGAGTGTTTTAATCCGGCATGTTCTATCAAAGACAGAATTGGTTTTAATATGATAGAAGAAGCCGAAAAAGCAGGAAAAATTACCCCGGGGAAAACTACACTTATTGAACCTACAAGCGGAAATACAGGAATAGGGCTTGCGTTTGTAAGCGCGGTTAAAGGATATAAATTAATTCTTACAATGCCGGAAACAATGAGTATAGAAAGAAGAATGCTTTTAAAAGCTTACGGGGCTGAAGTTGTGCTTACGCCAGGAAACCTTGGGATGAAAGGCGCTATAGAAAAAGCCAGAGAACTTTCGGGAACATTGCCTGACGCATTTATTCCCCAACAGTTCGCTAATCCTTCAAATCCTGATATTCATAGAAAAACCACTGCGGAAGAAATTTGGAGAGATACTGACGGACAGATAGATATTTTAGTGGTAGGAGTCGGTACAGGTGGAACTATTACAGGGGTTTCAGAAGTTTTAAAACATAGAAAAGCCGAACTTAAGACAATTGCAGTAGAGCCTGCAAACAGTCCTGTACTTTCAGGAGGTGCTCCTTCTCCTCACAAAATTCAGGGAATAGGTGCGGGATTTGTACCGGAAGTTTTAAACAGGGAAATTATAGACGAAATTATACAGGTTAAAGATGAGGATGCACTCGAAACATCAAGAAATCTTGCTACACAGGAAGGGCTGCTTTCGGGAATTTCCTGTGGAGCTGCAATGTGGGCTGCTCTCGAAGTTGCCAAAAGAGAAGAAAACGCAGGCAAGCTGATTGTCGTAATTTTACCTGATTTTGGCGAAAGATATTTAAGCACTGCGCTTTTTCAGCATCTTAACGAAGTTAACGTCTGATTTGGAATAATAAATTACTGGATTATTTACAAACAGGTTTATTTTGCTGTTAAAATAATGAATATTAAAATTAAAAATTTGGCAGAAAAATGTTTTTAACGAGAATTAAAGAAGATATACAAACTATTTTCGATAACGATCCCGCAGCTAAAACCATGCTGGAGGTAGTTCTCTGCTATCCGGGGCTTCATGCTTTATTGATGCATAGAGCCGCCCATAAATTATATAAGGAGGGAATTCCTCTCCTGCCCAGAGTAATTTCAAATATTTCCAGGATAATTACGGGAGTAGAAATCCACCCGGGCGCTCAAATAGGCAAACAGTTTTTTATAGACCATGGAATGGGCGTCGTAATTGGAGAAACTACAATAATAGGCGACAATGTTCTTGTTTATCAGGGAGTAACCCTTGGTGGAACAGGAAAAGAAACAGGCAAAAGGCATCCAACCCTTAAAAACGATATTGTAGTGGGATCAGGTGCAAAAATTCTCGGAAATATAACAATAGGAAACAATGTAAGAGTTGGCGCAGGTTCTGTTGTGATAGAAGATGTTCCTGATGATTCAACAGTAGTTGGTATTCCTGGCAGAGTGGTTGTACACAAAGGGCAAAAAAATCATAATTTACAGCATAACGTGATTCCCGATCCCATAAAAGATGCTTTAAGCCAGCTTACAGATGAGATTAAAGATTTAAAAGACATTGTAAAGCACGATATATGCACAAATGAAAACAGCAGCGATAGTGTAGAGGAAGAATATAACGACGGAGCAGGCATATAAATATGTCAAATAAAGAAAAACTTTTTAAAATAATCGACAACTTTAAAAATTTTAAAATCCTTGTTATCGGGGATATTATTCTTGACGAATATATCTGGGGAAAAGCAAGCAGGCTTTCTCCTGAAGCACCCGTACCCGTACTTGAGGTGAATAAATATTCGTATATCCTTGGTGGAGCCGCAAACGTAGCAAATAATATAAGGACTCTCGGCGGAAAAGTTTGTTTGGCAGGAGTTGTAGGATATGATTCTTCCGCGGATAAGCTTGATGAGATTCTTTCAAAGAATGCGATTGACACATCGTGTATTATTAAAAAAGAAAATCGACCAACAACCATAAAAACAAGGCTTATAACACACAATCATCATCAGCTTGTCAGATTTGACAGAGAAATTAAAGACGAAATTACTGAAAATACCCAACAAGAGATTCTTAAAAAAGTTTCTGAATCTATAGAATCAATAGATTTAATATTATTGTCGGATTATTCAAAAGGTGTTCTTCCACCAAGTCTTAGTCAGGAGCTTATAAAACTTGCAAGGCTTCATAAAAAGCCTGTGCTTGTTGACCCTAAAGGTCTTGATTACAGCAAATATTCAGGTGCAACGCTGATTACCCCGAACAGACTGGAAGCAGAAACCGCAACCAAGTCTCCGCCAGGTACAGCGCCTGAAATTCTTGTTCAGAGGCTAAAAGAACAGCTTGAGCTTGATTATGTAATGGTTACACTTGGAGAAGACGGAATTCTTCTTTATGTTAACGGTGAAACAAAACAGATTCCTGCCGTTACTTCAGAAGTTTATGATGTTACAGGTGCGGGAGATTCTTTGATTTCAGGAATTTCTCTGGCTCTTCTTGCTTCTAACGGAGATGTGGAAGTTTCTATGGAGCTTGGAAATTATGCGGCAGGCGTTGCAGTAAGAAAAATTGGCACAACAGCCGTAACCCCAAAGGAATTAAAGCATATTATTGAGCTTCACATTATGGAAAAAGAGGACGCGGCTGTTAATACATAAAAAAGGTAATTAAAAAAATGGGCGAAGTCGTCGATCAAAAACAACTTTTAAATATAATTTCCGAACTGAAAAATCAAAATAAAACAATAGTAACCACAAACGGATGCTTTGACATAATCCATGCCGGTCATGTGAGGTATTTAAAACATGCCAAAGAACTCGGAGATGTCTTAATCGTTTGCCTGAATTCTGATGCTTCTGTACAAAGACTAAAAGGACCTTCAAGACCCTTAAATCACCAGGATGATAGAGCAGAAGTGATGGCAGCTCTTTATGCAGTTGATTACGTAGTGATTTTTGAAGAAGACACGCCTATAGATGTTCTTGCTAAAATTAAGCCTGATATTCATGTAAAAGGCGGAGATTATACAGAAGAAACACTTCCTGAAACAGCCGTAATAAAACAAGGCGGCGGTAAAATTCAGTTTATTCCCTTTGTGGAGGGGCGTTCAACTACAAATATTATCAATAAAATCCATCAAAATAGTAATTAAATCAAACAATTATTTCTCAGCCTCTGTTTTTATAGATCTCATAATTTGTGTTGCATCACCGCGCAAGGCTTTGCATATAAATTCGGGTATATAAAAGCCTGGATCCGAATAAATCCGATATGCAAGTATTGTTTTGTCTTCATGGGGAATTATTTCAAAGTAGCCATAAAGCTCTTTAAAAGCGCCGCCTATTTTTTTGAATTTCATTCTTCTATATTTTTCAGATGTGTCAAAAACAAGAATATAATTAAAACTAGGCAACAGATCACATAATTTTACTGTTGTAACAACTTTTTGCTTTTCATTTTTTTCTTCAACAATATCTGCTTTTTTTACCTGTTGGATAAATTTAGGAAGGTTTTCTTTATCATCAAGTACATTCCATACTTTTCTGGTAGATGCATTAATTAGTATTTTGCTTTCAGAACCTTTTAATCCACCGCTTAATTGAGCTGTAAGTGATTTCTGGAGAACATTTCCTCTTTCAAGACTGTCAAATTCTTCAGATGGGATTATTATAGCGTTTGCACTGCCTGAAATAAGGCAACTTAAAGATAAAAATATTCCTAATATAAATGGTAGCAGTTTTTTTCTGTTCACAGGTTTTTCTCCCCTTGATCTCCAGTGTGAATTAGTTATAAAATGCCATTTTAAATCTGTTGGTTTAAAGATTACATAAGCCACTTGAGCAGTCTTTATAAAAGCAGATATTGCATTGTAATAGTGTTTAACTTTTTCAAATAAAATAAATTGACATTAAATCGCGATGTTGTTATATTAACCATGCGATTTTATAGCGTGTGTTATTTATGTATAATAATTATGAAAAAAGATAAGGGACGAGCAAATGCTTGCAATAGTTGAAACTTGTGGAAAACAATACGAAATAGAAGAGGGTAGATATATTGACGTTGAGTTTTTAGGTAAAGACGAAAACGAAACCCTTGAACTTGATAAAGTAGTGATGATAGTAGCAGGTAGCCAATCACAAATTGGTCAGCCTTATCTTGAAGGAGCTACTGTAAAAGTAACCGTACTTAAAAACGGAAAAGAAAAGAAAGTTCTTGTTTATAAACAAAGACGTAAAAAAGGCTATCGCAAAAAAAATGGTCATAGACAACAATTTTCCAGAATTATGATAGAAAGTATTGA
>MFRJ01000100.1:3514-12156 GCA_001784535.1 Candidatus Melainabacteria bacterium GWA2_34_9 | reverse complement strand
GAAGAGACAGAACACAGGTTAGCGTTTACGCTGCTAATTAGTTTTATCTCTCTATACAATTTTAAAAAGAAAAAGCTGTTACTAAGTAGCAGCTTTTTCTTTTGGTTGTTCCGGTTTTTTGTTTTTATCTTTAAGTTTTATGGAAACATTGTCCCATCTTAAATCTATATATTCTATTTCGTTTTTTGTTTTTAAAGCTTCAGGAAGAACAGGGATAACTTTAACAATATTGGAAAAAGTTGTACTTCCGTTGATTCGTCCGATTCTTAGCTTAACATCTTTAAGCTGAATAAAAACATCATCAGGGTTTCTTATATCTATATATTCAAGTTTTTCATTGGAGGCATTCTCGATATAAAAGGCAAGATCAGTTAAATATTTTATTAATTTAGGTGACCAAAGTGAAAATTGATCATAAGTAATTATTTTATAAGTTTCTTTTGAAGAAGGTAGCGGCAGATATTCTTTTCCAAGAATCTTTATAATTCCATCATCATTTGTAAATACAGCAACAGGTTCTATTTTTGGAGTCGGTGTAACTGACAAAACAGGAGTTCTTTCATCAAGAACTATTCTTAATCTTGCAGGAAACCAGTATCTTCTTATAAATACTTTTTTAACAGGAGTTAATTCAAGTATTTTATTTTCAAAAGTCTTCGTATTTAAAAGATAAACAGGCTTATGAGGAATTTTAAGAGCCTTAAGCTTTGAAAGTAATTGTCTTGTAGAAACAATTTTGTTGCCTTCAATTTCTAAATATTTATTTGGATAAGATGTAAATATATTTTTGTTCAAATACCATTGAGGCAAGTCAACAATTATCCAAAAAATTAAAACAAGAAGCCCGATAGAAAAAATGCGCGCCCAAAATCTGATATTTTCCCTGAAAATTTTCGTTTTGCGAAGATTTCGTCTTTTTTTAAATTGGCTAAGTTTTCTTTTATTATAATTGTTTATAATTTGAGATTCGCTATCAGGAGATATTGTTTTCATTCTTTTTATTACTTTCTTCTCTATTATAGGGAAATCCAAACCTGATTTTTTCTTAATTAAGATTATATAACTTTAGGAACTATATAACAATTTTTTTAATTTGCTAACAAAAAATACATGTTTCTTGTTTTTATAAATATAAGAACATGTTTTTTAAGGAACGATCTATGAAAAATTTTATAAATTTTCTTATAAAAAAATTAAAGAAACAGTCCGAAATTTCGACTGTTTTGCAAAAAAAGCCAATGAGTAAATTTTCCGGCAAAACTTCCAAGAAGTTTATCACTTCAACAGATTCGCTTTCCATTGATGCAAAACAGATCTTTATAAAAGAAGAAATTAATGCTGAAGCAAAATCAATCCTTAAGGATGCTGTCAATAATCCTGAAATTCTGGTTAATTTCATAAAATCAAAAGGAACTAAAGTAATAAAATCTAAATATATGAAACCTGTTTTGTTCTTAATCGGCGAGCAAACAGGGTTTTTGCCACCACTAAAAGGTTTTAAAGCTTTGGTGCTTAATATTTTTTTAAATATAGCTTCCGGAGCCGGATTAAATGTTGATTCCAAAACACCTGCGCTTTTTGCGCTTGATAATAAACCTGTTAATATTTATTTACTTTCGCATCAATTTCATTTATGGCTTTCATACATAAATGAACTCCCGGGCTTTGATGAAAAGACAAGGAAGAATTTCAAAAATGTATGGGATTCTAATGTTGACTCAATGGAAGTCGGAAAACTTTCCATTGAAGAAATTTTATCCCTCAAAGACGCTATGGCAAGAGATTTAGAAGCTTTAAAATTCGTTAAGGAAATGACCAGAGAATTTGTAGGACAAAAACAATCTCTTCAAAAAATAAAACAGGGAGGAAGCGCTAATATATAATTTTAAGGACTGCGGTTAAAGCTTTAACAAAAACAGATTCTAAAAAAAAAGAAGAAGGGATAAAACCCTTCTTCTTTTTTTATATAAAAATAAATTATTTACGGATTCCTAGTTTTTCAATTAAAATTCTATATCTTTCAATTTCTTCGTTTTTAAGATAGCCTAAAAGTTTTTTTCTTTTTCCAACCATCATTAAAAGACCGCGACGACCTTGAAAGTCTTTTTTGTGTTCTTTTAAATGTTCTGTTAATTCTTTAATTTTTTCTGTTAAAAGTGCAACTTGAACTTCTACAGAGCCTGTATCAGTTTCACTTCTTTTATATTCTTCAATTACTTGAGTTTTGCTTGCTAGATTAATGGTCATTTGTGTTCCTCTTTATTTTCATGACTTTTCTGAGTGTTCGAAATTTATAATATCATCTAAATAAAAATCTTCAAGGGGGTTAGGGATTTTAAAAAATTTTTCACACCCTCTTTCTTTTAAGATAAAATAATTTGAGATAAAGACAATAAACGCAAAATTGTCATGCTGAATCAAGTTCAGCATCTGTCCAACTTACAATTATAGTCAATAAGCCCAAATGGATAGATTCCGAAACAAGTTCGGAATGACAAAGAGAGTCAGTTATTAACAGGAAACATTAAAATAATGACCAATAATGAAATAAGAGTTAGGATTGCGCCGAGTCCTTCTGGAAATCTCCATGTCGGAACAGCAAGAACAGCTTTGTTTAACTATCTTTTCGCTAAAAACAAAGGCGGAAAGTTTATTCTAAGGATTGAAGATACAGATTTGGAAAGGTCTAATGAAGCATATACACAAAATATTTTCGACAGCTTAAAAGCTATGGGTCTTCAATGGGATGAAGGTCCTGATGTTGGTGGGGCTTATGGTCCTTATAAACAATCAGAAAGACTTGACATTTATACAAAGTACGCGGAAAAACTTTTGGAATCAGGGCATGCTTATTACTGTTGGTGCAGTCAAGAAGAGCTTGAAGCAGAAAAAGCCTTGCAACTGGAAGAAAAAAAGCAAATTATATATTCAAAAAGATGTAAAAATCTTTCTCCTGAAGATATAGAACAGTTTAAAGCAGAAGGAAGAAAACCTGTAATAAGGTTTGAAATTCCTTCAAGACAGCTTAAGTTTAAGGATTTAATCAAGGGCGATGTGGAATTTGATCTGAATTTGCTTGGCGATTTTGTAATAATGAAGTCAAACGGGATTCCTACCTATAATTTTGCTGTAGTAGCAGATGATATAGATATGAAAATGAGCCATATTATTCGTGGCGAAGACCATATTTCGAATACTCCAAGGCAAATTTTGATTTATGAAGCATTAGGGGCAAAAATTCCAGAATTTGCTCACGTTGGTATGATTCTTGCGCCTGATAAAACCAAACTTTCCAAAAGACATGGGGCTACAGCGGTTAGCGAATTTATTCAGCAGGGCTATTTGCCGGAAGCTTTTGTGAATTTTCTTGCGCTTCTTGGATGGTCTTCTCCTGACGGGGCGGAAATTATGCCGCTTGATGAGATAATTCAAAAGTTTAGCCTTGATAGAATTCATATAAGTTCAGCTGTTTTTGAATTTGATAAGCTTAACTGGATGAATGGTATGTATATAAGGAGTATGCCTGTTTCTGAACTTGTGGAAAGAATTAAACCGTATTTACAGGAATTTGACCTTTCTATATATACCCAAGAACAGCTTGAAACTATTATAAATGCAGTAAAAGAGCCTCTGGTTAAATTAAGTGAGGTGACTAATGCCGTTAGTTATTTCTTTGGTGATAGTATAAATATCGATAACGAAATTCAGGAAACTGTTTTGAATACAGAGGAGTCAAAAAAAGTCCTGACCGAGTTTTTAGGATTCTGTGAAGGTATTGACTATGGCGATATTGAAAAAATTCACGACCAACTTGGCGAATTCAGAACAATGATGAAGCCTTTGAAGCCGAAGCAGACTATGTGGGCAATAAGAGCGGCTTTAACCGGAAGAACACACGGCGCTGACATGGGTGTAATTGTTTCACTGCTAGCTAAAAACAGAGTTATATTGAGGATAAAAGAAGCTATTTAAGGAAATCCCCCAATGAAAATATATGATACACTCTCTCAAAAAATTAGAGAATTCCATCCACTGGATGATAACAAGGTAAAAATGTATGTTTGCGGTCCGACTGTTTATGATTATCCGCATTTGGGACACGCAAGATGTTATATTACCTGGGATGTGGTGTCGAGATATCTTAGATTCAAAGGATATGATGTTACTTATGTTAGAAACATCACCGATGTTGATGACAAAATCATCAACAGAGCCCGCGAAAACAACTTAACCCCCAAAGAATTAGCGACTACATATTATAAAGAATTTCAGAAAGCAATGGAAGCTTTGAATGTCGCCCCACCTGATATTGAACCAAAAGCAACCGAAACCATTGAAGATATGATAAAAATCATAAAAAAACTGGAAGAAAAAGGCTATGCCTATGCATCAGAAGGTGATGTGTATTTCAGAGTTTCAAAATTCAAGAAATACGGCAGGCTGGGCAAACAAAGCATTGATGATCTTCAGTCGGGAGCAAGAGTTGAAGCTTCTGACAAAAAAGAAAATCCTCTTGATTTTGCTCTTTGGAAGGCTATAAAAACCGAAAACGAAATTTCATGGGATAGCCCATGGGGTAAAGGCAGACCAGGCTGGCATATAGAATGCTCTGCGATGTCGGAAAAATATCTTGGAGAACAGATTGATATTCATGCAGGCGGACAGGATCTGATTTTTCCGCATCATGAAAACGAAAAAGCACAATCAGAAGCTTGTTTTGATAAAGATTTTGTAAATTTCTGGATGCACAACGGATTCGTGACAACAAACAATGAAAAAATGTCCAAATCTCTCGGGAATTTTTTAACAATAAATGATTTGCTTGAAAAATATGACGCAAATACTATCAGGCTTTTTATCCTTACAAATCACTACAGAATGCCTGTGGAATTTGCGGATGAATCATTAAAAGCTGCTAAAAACGGAGTAAAAAGACTTAAAAATGCTTTTGAAGATATTAAAAATACTGTAGGTGAAGAAAAAATAAAGGAAGCAGAAAAATTAATAACCCCTATAATTGATGAAATAGTAAAAACAGGTCAACTTCCTTTCCATAAAATAGACACTGTGCAGGATATAGAAGAAATAATACCTGCAAGCCTTATGGAAAATTGCATAAAAAATCTTAAATATTTTATAACCGCTATGGATGAAGATTTTAACACTTCAAAGGCGCTTTCTGTTCTTTTTGATATTGCAAGCTGTGCTCAAAAAACAAGGGAGTCTAAAAATCCTGAAGCCAGTGCTTTTTGTCTTGCATTATTATTAAAATTAGCATCAGTGCTTGGTTTTGATTTAACAAAATCAGAATCTTTGAATGATGAGCTTTCTTCGCAACTTATGGAGCTTGTTATTTCTATAAGACAAAAAGCACGGGAAGAAAAAAACTGGGCTATGTCTGATTTTATAAGGGATGAGCTTGGCAAATTAAATATTGTGCTCAAAGACCAGAAAGACAAGCCTACTATTTGGAGTATTCAGGACTAGATGACGAAAATACAAACAAATGAGCTGCCTATAAGGTCTTATGCTTATATTGGCGATGCTGTGTATGAGGTTTTTGTCAGGGAAAAAACCATTTTTCTTGTCACAAAACCTGATAAACTCCATAACATAACTTCTTCTGTGGTAAAAGCAGAATTTCATACGGAATTGCTTGAAAAAATTCAGGATTTTTTGAACGAAGAAGAAAAAGAAATAGTAAGAAGAGCAAGAAATCTTTCTGTAACCACAGCAAGGCGTACAAACCAGACTCTTCATAGGTTAAGTACAGCTTTTGAGGCGCTTATCGGGTATCTTTATTTGAATGACAAAAACAGATTAAAGGCTCTATTTGAGTTCATAGAGCCTTTAATTGATGAGAAAATTATTTAGGAATCAAAAAAAGTTATTGATTTTTTGTATCAACAATTGTCGCTCCGCCGCCAATAACTTTTGCGTTTAACGGATAATGACCATCCCATTTTTTAACTTCTTCAAGTTTTACAATTGATGGGTTTTTTGCGATTGCCTGTGCCGTAATTGTTAATGCTTCCGCTTCTGCTTTGGCTTTTGTTACAACAATTTCTGCATCTCTATTTGCAGCCTGCAATTCATATTCTTTTTGCTGCGCTTTTTGTTGCATAACCTGTTTAGCTTTGATAGCCTGTTCATATTGATCATCAAAATCAACATTTGTAATTGGTATATCAATGACATTTATTGCATGAGTCTTTGTTTCATCGTTTACAACGACTTCTTTTGCAAGATCAACAACTGCTCTTCTGATGATTTCTCTTTTTGTTACAAATTCTGTTGCTGTATATTTTCCGCCCACTGCTTTTATAGCATCTATTATTTTTGGATAAGCAAATTTATCGAGCGGGTCACCCTTGTAAAGTATAACTGAATTTGCAGCTTCTGCTTCAGGAATTGAATAAATAATTTTAAAGGCAATGTCTATCGGCTGGTTATCCTTTGTATATGTAGGAGCATCGCCTTCTACTGTTTGAGGTCTTACATTTACAGTAATAACTTCGTCAATTAAGGGTGTTCTAAATCTCATTCCTTCATTAACCACATTTTGACCAATTACGCCAAATCTTTTGATTACAGCTTTTTCTCCTGATTGTACAAAATAAATTGGGTTTAAAAACAATAACAATAAAAACCCTGCTGCAAATATTGCAACCATAATTGATAAATTTTTTTCATTCTGCATAAATTTTTTCCTCTTACCTGTTTAATAAAAGTATCGCATAAAATATTTTATACACTAAAGCTTATAGAACTACTACAAATACATATTTTTGAAAATAAAACACCTCTCTAATTTATAAAAAATAAACTTTAAATTAGAATGAGTTCAGCCTTCCAAATCGACAAAGCCCCTCTTCAGGCGTTATCTCCCGCTCCGCTGTGTTAAGCTTTGTTACATATTCTTAATTTTGTTGCTTAAATGTTAAAGAAATTTTTGAACCGTTCGATATAGTATATACCGGGTATAAGACACGGATATCTATATATGAGTCGTCAATTAAGTAAGTAGAGGGTATTTTTTATGAAATCCAATTATTTCATTGGATATGGAAATGATTTTAACAGCAATTTTGAAGAAAGAGACAACTGTCTGGATGTGTGGAAAGATGTTTTGCTTTATTCATCTAGCCTTCACGGGAATTGGGGTGTCTCAAGACAGGTGTTTTACAAAAGTATGGTACCTACAGCAGAGAAAGACCCTGCAAAATTTGCAAGATGGATGAATGGACTGGTTAAAAGTTCCGGTATAAAAATAAAATCAAGAGCAGGATTTTTAAGATCACTTAATTATCTTAGAAAATTACAAAAAAATGCTAATAAAGATGATATTCAAAAAGCTCTTTTCAGTCTTTTTGAAGCCGGGTTAAATGAACCTCTCTATGCTCTAAAAGCGATTAAAAACGGCAGGTCTTCATATCAGGCAGGATAAAGTTTAAAATTAACAAAAAAGCAGGTTATACAGCCTGCTTTTTTGTTTTACATAGTTGTGTATTTTTTTATAAATTGCTTTCTGGCTTCTATATCAGCGACTTTTTTCTTTAATTTTTCAATTTTGTTTGTATATTTTTCTTTGTCGTCTATTTTGCTTATGTCGATTAAATTTACATAAGCCGTATAATGGTCAATCGCATTATAATAATATTTTTCCTTTTCAAAAGCCTTTGCTATGCCTAGATGAGCTTCGGGAAGGTAGACATTTAAGTTAAGAGCGTCGCGGTAAGCTTCTATCGCGGCTTTTTTCTGTCCTTCTCTATAAAAAGCTTCTGCTACTTTCAGTCTGGAAACTGATTGATCTTCATTTTTTCTGATTCTTTCCAGAATTCTTCTAGCTTTTAAATTATTCGGCTCCATTGATAAAACCTTATCAGCAGCGTTTTTAGCACTTATATAAGCTCTGTCCATTGTAAAAATTTGAGCCAATCTAAGCAAATCTTCTTTGTTTTTAGTCTGGTTTAGTGCGTTTAAGAATTCTCTTTCCGCATTGCTATAGTCATTGCATGTTATATAAGCTTCTCCTTTAACTATATGGCTGATTTTTGAGTCTTGTGTGTTCTCAATAATGTTTTTCATGTACGTTGCGGAGTTGCTGTCATTATGAGAAACCTTTGATACTCTCAACAAAGCCAGATAAAGTTCCAGATTGTTCGAATCATATTGAATCGCCTGCTGTATAGAATTTTCTATATCAACATATCCAAGCTCGGAAGCAATTGCTGCATCTCCGTTTAATTCTTTTGACCTGACAAAATACGCTTTTGAAAGTCCTTTTAGTGCAGATGTTTTGTAGCTTGGAGCTCTTAACAGGTCTTTATAGTATTTTATAGCCTGTTCTGTCTTTCCTAAATTGAGAGAAGCATCCGCTATCTTTAATTTTGCCTCGTAAAAGTTTGGATTGACAGACAGAGCATTTCTAAGCTCGGAAATTGCTATCTCGTCATCGCCCCTGTTTTTGTATACATCAGCCAGTCTTAAGTATGGCGGCAAATATTCAGGTTTTATAAGAAAAGATTTTTTATATTCAGAAATAGCGGCTGCTTCGTTGCCTTGAAGTTCATAAGCTCTTCCAAGCAAGTCATGAACCGGTGCGCTGTTTGGGAAAAGATAAAGCGAGGTTTGAAGCTGTT
>MFRJ01000100.1:0-3483 GCA_001784535.1 Candidatus Melainabacteria bacterium GWA2_34_9 | reverse complement strand
TTTTGCAAACAAGACTCTACCGTAATTTTCAACGCTTTTTGAGTAATCAGGTCTTATTTCTAATGCTTTTTTAAAATATTTTTGCGCATCATTAAGTCTTCCTGCATCAAAAAGGATTTTTCCTGTATTATCATAAGCCTGATAATAATTGGGGTCATTTTTTACAGCAAGACTGAATTCTTGAAGGGCTTTATTGTAATAGTTTTCCATGTTTCCCCTGAAAGTCATATCAGAGGAAGTTGTTCTTCGATAATAAACAAGTCCTAAACCATTATGAGCCATCGGGTTTTTGGGATTTTTTTCAAGTATTTTTTTAAATTCTTTTTCGGCCCCATCGAGCTTGTACTGCGCTGAATGAATTTCTGCCAGATATGTTTTTGCCTGAATATCGTTAGGGTTTTTGGCAAGAAGTTTTGCCACATAAGCTTCGGCTTCGCTATATTTGCCGAGTTCGATTAAATTTTCCGCTTTTGAGTAATTTCTGATGACTTTTGCAGAATAAGTTTCCGCTGATGCCTGATAATTAAAGATAATCAGGGCAGAAATTATATACGCAAAGATTTTTAGTTTATTCATTATTTGTTTCCTCTTTAAGTTCTTGTAGTGCTTGATTTCGTTTTATAAATTTGTTTACTATTAGTAAGATTAAGTCAGTAAAAAATATACTTAATATAATTCCTGCTAAAATTAAAAACATTTTTTCAAAAAATATAAATGTAATTATAAAAATTATATGAATAATATACCTAATTACACCAAATAATGAGAGAAAAAGAATCAAGAAAATTAAAAATAGAAAAATCCATAATATTTTTTTATTTTTGAAATATTCTTTTTCAATTTCCTTCATTTCTTTTAAAAAACTTTTAACTTTTTCAAAAATCATAAAAAACCTCTTTGATTGTCCGCGTTGTTATTGCGAGGCATAAATTGCCTAAAATGTCTTGATTAAACACACGAAGCAATCTTCCTGATGACAACCCCCAACATTGGAAGATTGCTTCGTAAGTCTGCCAATCACCTAAAGACATAGACTAATGCCTCGCAATGACAACCTGCGACTTTTTTTATTTTCTCAACGATTTAGTTGTTGCCTGTATTTTACATCCAATTGTATAATTTTTTCAAATGAGTGTTATCATTCAGGAGCATTAAGGTTTTGTCCACTTTATCAAACATAAATTCCCAATCAATTCTGGACGATTTCAGGCTTTATCTTGAAGTCGAAAGAAATTTATCTTTGCATACCGTAAAAGCCTATTGCACCGACCTTGAAGACTTTTTGAAATGGGCGGGAACTTCTGATGTCTGTACTTTTACTTACAAAAATATTAGGACTTATCTTGCTGAAATTCAGTCAAAAAAATACACCAGAACCACAATTTCAAGAAAAATTGCCGCGATTAAGACGGTTTACAGGTATTTGTACAGGGAAAGACTTGTAAATTCCAATCCTGCTGTTAATATAAAAACCCCAAAGAAAATTAAAAACCTGCCCGAATTTCTTACTGACACCGAATCAAACTTGATTCTCAACGAAATAGAAGCAAAAACCCCTTCCCAATTTAGGGACAGGACAATTCTTGAAGTTCTTTATGCCACAGGAATGAGGATTTCTGAGCTTTGCGGGTTGAATTTTGAAAACCTTAACCTTGAGGCAAATGAAATAACGGTTTTTGGAAAAGGTGGAAAAGAACGGATTGTACTCATTAATAATCGTGCAAAGAATTATTTGCTTGATTATATTGAAAATTTTAGACCTAGTCTTGCCGCAAGTTGTCATTCTGAGGACTTTAGCCCGAAGAATCTGTCCAATAGTGAGAATAGTCAAAAGGACAGATTACCCCCTGCTTCGCTCAGGATGACAGGGAAAGGTGATGTAAAATCGCCTGTTTTTATTAATAATAACGACTTTAGGCTTCAGCAAAGAAGTATTCAGCGAATCATAGCCAAAATTGCAAAAGATTTATGTTTTCATAAAAAAGTATCGCCTCACACTTTTCGGCATAGTTTTGCAACAAAATTACTTGAAAATGGCGCTGATTTGAGGGTGGTACAGGAGTTACTGGGTCATGCAAGCATAAGCAACACGCAAATTTACACCCATGTTTCTACAGAAAGACTTAAACAGGCTTATATGAATGCTCATCCTCGAGCAAAAACTAAATAATCAAATCTAATAAATTATCAAAATAAGATGTACAGCCAAAGCCAAAACTGTTCCAAGCATAGCCCCCATCAAAACCTCAAGAGGGGTATGCCCCAAAAGTTCCATAAGCCTTTCATGATGAAATGTCGGATGCTTATCGGAATAAATATCATCAACAATTTTATTTAAAACAGTTGCCATTTTGCCTGCAGAACGTCTTAAACCAGCTGCATCATACATAATTACCATAGAAAATCCAAGAGCTATAGCAAATTCTACAGAATTAAAACCTGTTATCATTCCAACGCTAGTAGTAAGAGCCATAGAAAGAGAGCTGTGACTGCTGGGCATTCCTCCTGTAACAGTTAAAATTTTAAAATTAGGCTTTTTATGTTTTACCCAGTAAAATGCCAATTTTAGCCACTGAGCTACAAAAGCCCCGACAAAAGATGAAATTATAACTTCTATGCCTGTATCTAAAATCATTTTAATACCCTTGCTACAATCTGCTCGGCTATAGCCATCAATAAAGGACTATTAATATTGTTTTTAATCAACTCCTGCTGTGCATTAATACACAGAATTTCCAGCTCTTTCTTTGATTCTTCAAGCCCGTAAAGAGAAACGTGCGTATTTTTCTTTGAACTCTGGTCTTTCCCTGGAGTTTTTCCGATTGTTTCAAGAGTTCCCGTAACATCAAGTATATCATCAGCTATCTGAAATGCATAGCCTATTGTTTTTCCATAGAAAGACAATGCCTCAAGTTTTTCTTCAGTTGCTCCCGAAAGCAAAGCTCCTGCCCTCATAGCAAATTTGAAAAGTTCACCTGTTTTATGAGCGAGTATATAGTTAAAAGTCGCAAAGTCAATTTCTTTTTCTTCTGATTCTATATCTACAACCTGTCCTCCTACTATGCCCATAGGTCCGGCAGCTTTTAAAAATTCTTCAAGCACTTGCAGTAGCACTTTTTTATCGACTTTATCAGGAGTCTGCTTAATAATAACCTTCGGCGCGTAAGACAAAAGAGCATCTCCCGCTAGTACTGCTATGGCTTCACCATAAACTTTGTGGTTGGTAAGTTTGCCCCTTCTGTAATCATCATTGTCCATACAAGGCAAGTCATCGTGAATAAGGCTTTGTGCGTGAAGCATCTCAAGCGCGCAGGCTGTAGGAAGAACGTTTTCTATATCACCGCCGCAAATTCTTGCACTTTCAAGCATAAGCAAAGGTCTTATTCTTTTGCCGTCAGCAAGCACGGAATACCTTATTGATTCCCAAATTAACTGGGGGTATCGAATTTCCAAGTATTTATCGAGATGAGAATTTATTAATTC
>MFRJ01000099.1:11379-16528 GCA_001784535.1 Candidatus Melainabacteria bacterium GWA2_34_9 | reverse complement strand
CGGTCGGAGGAATTGATATCCAAGAACCTGCTGCGGATTTAGGAATTGCTCTTGCCGTTGCCACCTGTGCAAGAAATGTTACCGTTGATCCCGAAACTGTTATAATCGGAGAGATAGGGCTTTCCGGTGAAATAAGAAGCGTGAGCAATATTGAATCAAAAATAAATGAGGCTTACAAGCTCGGATTTAAAAAAGTTCTTGTGCCAAAATCAAATTTGCCGTTAAAAAACATACCGCAAAATATAGAAATAATCGGGATTTCAAGACTTCTTGAAGCGATAACAAGTTCTATTTCAGCAACATCAAATAAATAAATTTTTTATTTAACTTTTTCAACGCCTTCGGGCATAAATTTATAACCGCCGCCATAAACGGTTTCAATATAATTTTTATTTGAGGCTTTTTCGATTTTTGAACGAAGATGCCTGATATGTACTCTTATTGTTTCAACATCATCGTCTTTTGAATAGCCCCATATTTCTTTAAGCAGGTTTCCTGACGAAACGACCTGTCCATGATGCTGAATAAGGTTATTAAGTATTTCAAATTCAATAGGGGTTAATTTTACAGCACCATCTGTCACTTTTACTGTAAGGCTTTCAGGCACAAGTGTAAAATCACCCACAGAAAGGACTTCAGGTGTTTTTAAAGACTCTGGCATAGAGCTTGATCTTCTCAAAAGAGCTTTTACTCGAACTTTCAGTTCTTCAAGCTCAAAAGGCTTGACTAAATAGTCATCTACGCCTGAATTAAATCCTTGAACCTTGTCCTGAATCATACCAAGGGCAGTAAGCATAAGAATTGGCGTTTCTTTTGTAGCAGAATTTTGCCTGATTCTTTGGGCGACAGTAAAACCGTCTACTTCAGGCATCATCACATCAAGAATTATAAGATCAGGCAAGTCCTGTTTTACGAGCGCAAAGCCTTTTATTCCGTCAAGAGCCGTTAAAACATCGTGTCCCATTAACTCCAGATTTATTTTTACGAGTTCAAGAATTGATTCATCATCATCAACTACTAATATTTTGCTCACAATTATTCTCCTTGACTCATCTATATTCAGACACATTTTGGAGCGAATTATCAAATTTTAATATTTAGTTAAAAAAGTTTTTTAAAAATTTTCGCCTTTAAATTTTTCAGGTTTTCCTTCACGAGAAACTACAAGCATCTTTTCATAGTTATGATCTTCACAACAAGTTTTTTCTTTCACAAGAATATTACCTGATAAAGGATTTAATGCTAATAATTCTCTAATTCGTTTAAAAGCTTTGCCCTCTGCGCCCTGAATGGTATAATTGCCAGAAATTAAATAAGATTCCTGCTCTATTGAAGCCGTTACAGGATTAGAATGACTGAATGCAAAAGATAAACCTTTTTCTTCTTTCATAAATCCTACCTCTTAAATTTTAATTCTCCCAAAACACAGTAATATAAAAAATTCTCTTTTAATTGCTTTAGTATATCATTTTTTCAATAAAGATACTAAATGTGTATTAAAATATACAAACTAAATTCAATTCTTAACAAGATTGGCTTTTAAAATAATCGCAAATAAGCTTTTCTTGTCGCTTCTTATTCAATTTTTGGCAAAAATTTGTTAATACATTTTTTGATTTTTTAAATTCAAGCTTTTTTCTTATTGTTGCTCTTTCTATAAGCAAGCGGTTGTATGTCCTGTTTAATTCTTCACTGTCTAATTTATTCTTTAACATACTAATTAAATAATTAAGTCGGCTTTCTGAATTATCAAGTTCTTTATTTTTTCTCATTATAAGCATATAACCTCTTGCTATACATAATCCCTTAGTGACAAAACGATTTTAAGACAATTAATATTTAAGTCTGCAATACAAACTTAAATTTTTTAAATTAGATATTAAATTTCGTCAGCTTGTTAATAGTCCAACTAAATATCTATTTATTATTTTTTCTATTAAAATATTAAAGCAGGAACTTGAATATTTGTTCCTCTAAATAATTGAACAACAAAGGTATAGTTATACATTAAAAGTATTATTTAAAAGGTATTATGAATAAAACTCCAAAAATATTAATAGTAAGATTAAGCGCAATTGGCGATGTGGTTCATTCTACACCTATCCTTCATTCCCTACGAAGAAAATTTCCGGATGCTTATATTGCATGGGCTATAGAAGATAAATCTTCCGATATTTTAATAAATAATCCTTTAGTAAATAAAGTATTTGTTTTTCCAAAGCAGCAATGGAAAAAAAGAGGGTTTAACATAAAAAATTTATGGGAATTTTTTTCTATAATAAAAGAAGTTAGAAAAGAAAACTTTGATATTGCTATAGACTTGCAGGAATTGTTCAAAAGCGCAATTATAGCATTTTTAAGCGGTGCAAAAAGAAAAATAGCCCACGCGGGAACAAGGGAATTTGCAAGTATTTTTGTAAACGAAAAACTTCCTGCTCATAATAATTTTGATCCTAATAAAATAATAATAGAACGATATCTTGAGCCTGCTGCTTATCTTGGCGCACCGGTTAACGAAATTCTATTCAGTCTTCCGCCTGTTAGCCAAGACGCAATAAACCATATAGACAAACTTTTGGAAAATATAAATAAAAACAACGAAATCATAATATTTTCCCCTGCAACCATCTGGCATTCGAAACACTGGCTTGAAGAATACTGGGCAGAGCTTTTGGAAAAGCTGTCACCTGATTATAATGTTATATTTACAGGTACAGAAAAAGATAAAGAGCTTATTGAAAAGATTGTTTCTAAATCTAAAACAGATAATTATCTTTCACTGGCAGGAAAAACCAATCTTTTTGAACTTATTGAACTTTTTAACAGGGCAAAATATTTAATAGCGCCTGATACTGGTCCTGCCCATATAGCAAATGCCACTCAAAAACCTTCTATAATTATGCTTTTCGGTCCAACGGGCTTTAGAAGAACTCCTCCTTATGGTGAAAAGCATACAGCACTGGCAGCTGAACTTCCTTGCCAGCCTTGCTTTAAAAGAAGATGCCCCAGAACTGACAACAATATGGAATGCATAAAAAAACTTACTCCCGATAAAATTCTTGAGTTTATTAAGTAAATAATCAGAGTATACTTAACTATAATAATACTGATAATTTTTTAATTTATATTATAATTGTTTTTGAATAAAATAATTTCAATATTAAAAATGTTATACTATAATAATTACAAGCATTTTAAAAAAACATTATAATAGTAAACTTTCCAATAATGAGCTTTTAAGCAGGTTATAAAAATTTATGGCAGCAGGCTGGTTTAAAAATATTGCCAACAAAGTAAAAACCTTCAAGAATCAAGTTAATGTTCTTGAAGATAATGTTTTGGATGAAAGAAAAAGATTCAGAAATATTTTTGAGAGAAATCTCATACTTGAAAGAGAAATTACGGAACGAACAGAAGAATTAAATCAGGCAAACAAAAGTTTGCTGACATTAAAACATATCTGGAGCACAATGAATTCGGCAGAGCCTCTGTCTGAGGTTCTTTCTACCGTTATTAACGGTTTATCCGATGAATTAGGATACTTATATTGCTTTGTATTTCAGGTTTACAACTTTGAATCAGGCACCAGGCTCAAAATAAGAGCGGCAAACGAAAACAATTTTTCTGCAAAAATGCATGATATACTGCAAAGCTCTATATTTTCCTATGATATACCACTAAGTCATGAAAATAATATTATTGTAAAAGCCTTAAAAAGCAAAGATATAGTAAACACAAAAAGCTTTAAAAAACTGTTTGAAGGTGCTGTACCTGAAATAGAAGAAGAAAAGCTTCAAGCTATTGACGACCTGTTAGGAAACAGGGCTATATCAATTTTACCAATAGTTGTACAGGGAGATCCTTTTGGTTGCCTTGTAACTATTTCTATAAGAAGTGACATAGGCAATACAGAAAAAAACTTCTTAAGTCTTTTTGCAGGACAAATCGAACTTGCTGTTACAATAGCAAATCTTTTTGAACAAATCAAAAAACAGGCTATTACAGACGGTTTAACCGGTTTATATAACAGAAGGCACTTTGATCAATGCTTAACAGCAGAAGTTGAAAGGGCAATTCGTTTAAATCAGCCGTTTACTCTTGTTACGCTTGATTTGGATCATTTAAAGAAACTTAATGACACCTACGGACATTCTGTAGGAGATGAAGCAATTAAACAAATAGGCGTTATTTTAAAGAAAAATGCTCGTTCTGTAGATATTGCAGCAAGATTTGGCGGCGAAGAATTTTCATTAATACTTCCAGGCATTGATGTAGAAGGCGGTCTTATTGCGGCAGAAAGGCTTAGAGTAGCTATTGCCGAATCACCTATTAAAGACTCCCTGTTTATTTCAGCAAGTATAGGCGTTGCTACATTCTTAAAACACACTGAATCTATCGCGGAACTCCTTGAGCTTGCCGATCAGGCAATGTATTCTGCAAAGAAAAATGGAAGAAACAAAGTTGAAGTTGCAAATAAACAAGAAGAAACAGATTGGCAGCATTTAATTGTTAATACATTTGTAGAATTGCTTGTTAAACAGCAAATTCCAGCGGCTTCACAAATTGTAAAAGATGTTCAGTCAAACAAACTTCAAAATGAAAATCTGCTTGAAATAATGAAATGCATTTATCTTTCACTTTCTCAAACGTGCAACAACGTCTATAAAAATGAATACATAAACGAAAAACTTGATCTTGTCATGCAGCTTGCAAAAAGATTCAATCTTTCAGAGCAAGAAATTGAGAAATTAAAAGTTGCCTGTGTATTACATAACATAGGCAACCTGTTAGTACCTGAAAATATACTTATAAAACCCGGTCCTTTAACAAAAGATGAAAGAAAACAGGTTCTTGAACATCCTATTTTAGCTGCAAAAGAGATATTAAGACCTATTAAATCCACCGGATATATTATAAACATTATTGAACACCACCATGAACACTGGGATGGAACCGGATATCCGGGCATTCTTTCCGGCGATAATATACCGCAGGGTTCCAGAATTCTTTATGTAATAGATGCATATTATGCAATGATTAATGATAGACCTTACAGAACTGCTCTTGCACCTGAAAAAGCCTTTGAAATATTGATAAACGGAGCCGGTACAGTATGGGATTCCCATGTTGTTGACCAATTTGTTACTAT
>MFRJ01000099.1:0-11228 GCA_001784535.1 Candidatus Melainabacteria bacterium GWA2_34_9 | reverse complement strand
AGCTCTGCTAAAAAAACTGTAATCGTTTAAAACTTTTTCATGATCAAGTATGCTGTACCTGAATACTTGTTTTTCAACAGATACGGTTCTGTTTTCAACGCTCTCGTCCGTGACATTATCCGGATCAATGATATATCTGTACATATCTGGACTAAACATATTTTTTCTCCCGCCCTTATCCATGTAAATCCACCGCATAGCGGTATATTTATATAAAAACAAGAACGGTCGAAAAATTGCGTAAAATTTT
Organism: Candidatus Melainabacteria bacterium GWA2_34_9; assembly: GCA_001784535.1. GTDB lineage: Bacteria > Cyanobacteriota > Vampirovibrionia > Gastranaerophilales > UBA9971 > UBA9971. Next base: position 10,978 of record MFRJ01000099.1, on the reverse strand, counting down.
AATTATTCGATATATTTTTTAAAACAATAACTTATTTAACAATATGTCTATTTTTTTAATTTTACATAAACTATAAATACTTTATATATATAGGTGTGTTAGTTGTATCATGAATAGGTGTTATTTAAAAATAACATCTAACATAGTTGTATTAAATTATAAATATTTTTTTGATTAATCTAAAAATGATTAATTTATTTTACTGAGCTCAGTAAAATAAACAAACATTTTCTTTTCATTGTTTCGTAATCACATATTACACATATGTTAAATATATTAATAAACAATAGGAGAAAAAGTATGGATAGCTCTTCAAATCATCCGAATCAACGTTTTATTAATCCACAAGCACTACAAGGATACTCATTTCGAGAACCTGTTCCTGAAATGAAAATTATCAATTATTCAAATGAAGTGGATTATAAACTAATAACAACTTCCAACGGCGAATTAATTGCCCCATCAATAACTTATATCCGACCAATAAATTCAGGGACGGAAGAATATGTAACGGATAAGTCTTTTTTTGGTGAAAATGACACAATTGTCATTGGAATTATAATGACATTCATCGTCTTATTAATAATGTTTTTGTCTAATAACAATCAATTAGACAAACTTCAACAATATCAATTAACTCAGCAAGAACGGCAAGACAAATTAAATCAACAAAATCTCCAATATCAACTAGCCAGGCAGGATTTACAAAACCAAACAACTCAACAAAGTTTACAATACCAGTTAGCTAAGCAAGAACAACAAGATAAATCAATTCAATCAAGTCAACAATATCAATTAGCTCAACAGAATCAACAAAACCAATTAACCCAACAAGAACAAGACTATCAATTAGCTCAACAAGATCAGCAATTTCAAGTAACCCAACAAAATCAACAATATCAGTTAGTTCAACAAGATCAACTAATTAAATTAAATAAACAAAATAAAGACTATAGATTGGCTCAACAAAGTCAGCAAGGTCAAGTTGACAATCAAAGTCAACAATATCAATTAGCTAAAGAGAAGTTGTACTTGAACAAGTATGAACTTGATAAAAAATATGAATTATATAATCGCGCTCAAACAGCCAGCACCTCAACAAATACAAAGATGAGTTTGAATTCTGCTTTTTAGCTAAAAATTTCTAATTAACAATTTCCTTACCTTTGGTTTCAATTTCTTTTTTGAGGGAATTTATAAATTCATCAATATTTTTTACGCCAATATCGCCTTTTAATCTTGCTCTAACAGCAACATAATTAGCTTCAATTTCTTTATCGCCTATTACGAGCATATAAGGAATTTTTCTGTTCTGGGCTTCCCTGATTTTATAATTCATACTTTCGCTTCGATCATCAAGTTCAACTCTCAAGTCGGCATCTCTGAGTTTTTTATAAATGCTTTGTGCAAATTCAGTGTGTCTATCAGCGATAGGAATTACTACTGCCTGTTGTGGAGCTAACCATGCAGGGAAAGCACCAGCATAATGTTCTATAAGGATACCGATAAATCTTTCCATTGTGCCGAAAATTACTCTGTGAATCATAACAGGCGTCTGCATACTTCCGTCTTTTTCGGTGTATTTAAGATTAAACCTGATAGGCAAGTTGAAATCAAGCTGAATTGTAGCACCCTGCCATGTTCTTCCTATTGCATCCTTGAGTTTAAAGTCGATTTTTGGACCATAAAAAGCACCATCGCCTTCGTTTATTACATAAGAAAGTTTTTTGTCTTCTAAAGCTTTTTTAAGTCCTGCTTCTGCTTTATCCCAAATTTCCAGAGTTCCTGCAAAACCTTCAGGACGTGTGGATAATTCGACTTCATAAGTCATATCAAACATAGTCAAAGTATCGTCAATAAAGTCGATTATCTTATTAACTTCATCTACGAACTGATCCTGTGTACAAAAAATATGCGCATCATCCTGCGTAAACCCTTTTACTCTGGTCATTCCATGCAGAGCACCTGATCTTTCATTTCTGTAAACTGTTCCGAGTTCCGCCATTCTTAAAGGCAAACTTCTGTAACTATATCTTTTTGCCTGATATATAAGAATATGGAAAGGACAGTTCATTGGTTTAAGCACATAATCCTGCTCTTCAACCTGCATATAAAACATATTTTCTCTAAAATGCTCATTATGCCCCGAAATATCCCAGAGTTGAGATTTTGCAATATGTGGAGTGTAAACTATTTCATAGTCTCTTTTTCTATGCTCATAGCGCCAGTAATCTTCAATCATCTGTCTTACTACGCTTAAATTTGGGTGCCACAATACAAGACCTGCGCCGACTTCTTCTCTTATGCTGAACAAATCAAGCTGTGTGCCGAGTTTTCTATGATCTCTTTTTTCTGCTTCTTCAATTCTTGTAAGATATTCATTAAGCTCGTCTTTTGTCCAAAAAGCAGTCGCATAAATCCGCTGAAGCATTTTATTTTTTTCATCACCTCGCCAGTAAGCACCTGCCACGCTTAAAAGTTTAAATGCTTTTATAAATTTGGTGTTTGGAATATGCGGTCCACGACAAAAATCATTCCATACAATATTCCCATCTTTATTTTTTCCAAGATATAGGGTTGGATTTTGTGAAGCGTATTCCATAAGCAATTCTATTTTATAAATTTCGCCTTTTTCCCTAAATTCAGTTATTTTTTCCTGAACATTTGTGATTTCATGACGCTCAAAAGTCTGATTTTCTTTAATAATAATATTCATCTGCTCTTCGATCTTTGAAAGCTCGTCTACGCTAAGAGAAGTGTCAGGAATATCAAAATCATAATAAAAACCGTTTTCAATTGTAGGTCCAATAGCAATCTTTGCATTAGGATAAATTCTTTGAACAGCCTGTGCCATAACGTGAGCCGTACTATGCCTTAAAATATCAAGAGTTTCAGCATCTTTTGATGTTAAAATTTTCACATTATCATCATTTTTCAATATTGTGTTTAAATCAACAATATTTTCATTAATTTTTGCAGCAACAGCAACTCTTCCAAGTCCTTCACTAATTTTGTTAGCCAGATCAGCTACAGTAAAACTTTGAGGAACTTCCATTGAAGATCCGTCAGGAAGATTGATTTTTATTTCTGACATATTTTATTCCTTCTGACAAAATTATTTTCAAGTATATTTTCATACTATTGGTTAATAAAATCAATCAACAATAAACATTATTTAAAATTTAAGTCGGGCAAATATACTATTTTTTATTCAAGCCATTATAAAAACTAAAGTTTTGTAAAAATAATCCGACTAACTATACAAGGAGTTAGAGATATTAGAGACAAGGGTTTGAAATAAATGGCGCGCGCAAAAAAAAATCAGAAAAAAATGATGATTGCTATTTCTCTTGGATTAGTAGCAACTGTGGGCGTTTTTAGCATGGTTAACGGTCAAAAAGCTCAAGTTGCACAGCTTAGTCAACAACTGGCAGCGCAACAAGCCACAACGCTTGCAACTATGCAAACGCAACCAGTGGCAGCTATAGAAGACACAACTAACACAATTTTAGCCAAAACAGACATAAAATCCGGTGAGATTATCACAATTAATAAAATTGAAAAAAGAGAATATAAAAAAAGTGAATTACCTCCTGATTTCTTTTTTAACGAAAATTTTGTTCTCGGGAAAACCGCTTCTCAAGATATTCTCTCCGGAAAAATTATAACCGGTGACGATATTCTTGCAGCCGGTGAAAGTTCCTTAAATATTCCTCCTGGAATGAGAGCTATTACTATTCCGACATCCACAATTCAAGGATTAGCTTCATATATATATGTAGGGTCAAAAATTGACCTTCTTGCCGTAAAATCGCCTCCGGAATTCATTGCACAAAACATAAAAATAATAGCACTTGAAACAACTCCTGAGGTGCAAGCAGCTGCTGCTACTCCTGCCCCTGTGGCACCAGCCGCAGCCGCCCCCGCAGCTCCTGTTGCCCCTGTCACTCCTGCTACACCAGATCAACCTGCTACTCCTGCAGCAACACCTTCTGCTGCTTCTTTAGGCAGAAAAAATATAAGTGCCGATAAAGCAACAGGTATAACTGTCTTAGTGCCTATATCTGTTGCACAAAAAGTAATAGATTCAATGATGGCAGGAAAATTACAAGTTTTAACAAGAGGCAATAGTGATGATAAAATATATAGACAACATTCTTCTGTTCATATAAATTCTATTAAAACCAGTTCAATACTTCCACCGCCTCCGTCAGGAACAAGCAAGCTTCCTTCATTACCCGGAGTTATCGGTCCTGATGATACACCTGAACAACCTAAATTCGAAATAGAAGTTATTAGCGGAAGTAGCAAAACCAAACAAAGCTTTGATGATACAAGTGATACTCAGGCAAATGTTCCGTCCAAAGGCCTAAAAGACCTTCTTAAGCCATTAAACTAGGAGAAATTGATAAAAACATGTTCATAACAATAATTGATTTTTTTAGCCCCAGAACTCGCTCGCCCTTGATTTTTTCTAGTGCTTTGCTTGCAATATTAATAGCATTAAATATAAGTTCTGTCTCTTTTGCAGCGGAAATTCCTAAAATAAGAGAACTCCCATCAAATCCTGTTTCCATTAATAACCAAATGTTTACAAATGACAGAAATAATATTTACAAGTCGAAAGACATTACAAAAAAACTCGAAAAAAATCTCTCTATAACCGAAACCCAAACACCCACCCGTTTAAAAGGAGGCATTTCAGAATTAAAAGCAATTGTCGGCAAATCACAACTAATAAAATTTGATGAGCCAATTAAAAGAATTTCAATAACAGATCCAGGTCTGGCGGATCTTGTTTTTATATCTCCCAAAGAAATGCTTCTTAACGGGAAAACAGGCGGAGAAACTTCTCTTATAATCTGGGGAGGCTCCGGCGATCCTGTTATGTTCAACCTTTTTGTTCAAAGCAAATCAATATATAATTTTGATAATTTTGTTAAAGAAGTAAAGAAGCTGGTTCCTAATGATAATATAAAAATTGAGCTTTTTAACTCAGGAGACAAAACCAGCACGCAAGTTGCACTTTCGGGGCGCATTTCATCTACTATAAAAATGGAAAAAATTAAAGCACTTTTTACAGCATACGGTTATACTCTTGTTGACAATTCTGAAACATTGACGCCTCAAATTATGCTGGAAGCAAAAATTGTTGAAATTACAAAAAACAAAACAAAATCTTCAGCAACAAATCCTACACTCTATGTTAACAATGCTGATGAAAAAATAAATGCTCTTACAAAACTTACATATAAGTTATTATTTAAAAATGATGGTACTTATGAGGGCGTCATTGATCAACCTAGCGCAAATTTGCAGTTAGAATTAAAAAAAGCTGAATCAGAAGGCTCTGCCAAAGTTCTTGCTGAACCAAGACTTATGGCTATTAACGGAAAAGCCGCCACGTTTAGTGCAGGAGATCAAATACCAGTCATATCAGGACGACAGATTGATCAAAATGGAGCAATTACAACAATAATTACATATAAAGATGTAGGAGTAACTGTCAACTTTACGCCTACTATTCTTGAAGATTCCGGCAGAATTTTATTGCAGATAAGTCCTACCATTAGTGATTATTCAACCAGTGCTGTAGGAACTGTTGACGGAGTGCCTCTTTATATAACTTCCTCAAGAACTACTAATACAACTGTTGAACTTGAAGATGGACAAACTATGGTTATAGGTGGATTAATAAGACAAAAATCAAACATTTCAAAAACAAATGTCCCATTTTTTGGTCATTTGCCTATAATTGGAAATATATTAGGAGATTCGTCCTATACAAATGAAAAAACAGAACTTTTGATATTTGTAACTCCAACAATAATAAAACCTGACGATGTTGTAAACGGGGTCTGACGATGGCTAACTTAAACATGATAATTATTGATAGTAACTATGACTCAAGAGAAGAACTTAAAGTTCTACTTGAGCAATTTCATCAAATAGACGTTATTGGTGAATTTGATAACATACTTGCCGGATATGCGGCAGCAATTGAAGAAAAACCTCAGATTGTATTCATAGATCTTTCTGAAAATATAGATCTTGGCATAGAAACAATAGAAAAAATAACTTATAGAAATAAAAACTGCGTAATACTGGTATCTTCAATAAATGTAAATACTGATCTTGTTCTAAAGGCAATGAGAGCAGGTGCAAGAGAATTTTTAACCCAACCTGTTATGATTGAAGACCTGAGTACAGCATTAAAAAAAGCAAAAATACTGCTTGAAAACGATGAAGGAAATACTATTGGACAAATAATTTCCGTATTCAGCAACAAAGGTGGTATTGGAAAAACAACTATAGCTGCAAATTTAGCATTAAAAATTGCTGAACTTACAGAAAAACGGGTTTGTCTTGTAGATTTAAACCTTCAACTCGGTGATGTTACAACCTTTTTAGATGTAAATCCTTCCTTTGATATTTCTTATGTTGTTACACACCTTAGCCGTATTGATGAATCTTTCCTGTTAAGTTCGCTCGAAAAATATAAAAACAAAGAACTTTATATACTTGCAGATCCTCCAAACGTAGAACAGGCAGAAGAAATTTCTTCGGAAGATATAACTTCTGTTCTTAGTATGCTTAAAGAAATGTTTTCATACATAATTGTTGACACAAGCAGCAGTTTCGACATAAAAACACTTACCTGTCTTGATATTTCAGATGCTATTCTTCTTATTTCTATGGTAAATCTGCCTTCTATAAGAAATTGCCAGAGATGTATGGATCTTTTCCAACGACTTGAATATAAAACTGATAAAATAAAACTTGTAGTCAATCGATATAATGATGATGAAGAAATTACAATAGACGATGTTGAAGATGCTCTAGGGCATGAAGTTTTCTGGAAAATCCCAAACAGTTACTTTGCCGTAATGTCTGCAATTAACAAAGGTGTTCCTGTTTCATCAATAGCTCCTAATTCCACTATTGATGACAGTTTTACAGAATTAGCAGCAAAACTTACAGATAGCGTAATAATTATGCATGAATCAACAAAACCAACAAATAAAAATTTTAAACTTCCTTTCAACTTAAATATTGATTCCTTAAAAAACCTCAAATTGTTTAATAAATAGGAGCATATATAATGTCTATTCGCGATCGACTTACAAAACAATCAACACCGTCAACAATGCCAACCGGAAGACCCGTACTGGGTCAGCAAAGAAGATCCAGCGTTGTTGACACATCGGCAATGCAGGAGATGAAAGACAAACTTCACCTGATGCTTATAGAAAAAATAAATTCGATAACTGATTGGCAAAAAATCAATGATACTGAACAGAATTCTTTTATCAAACAATTTATAGAAAGACGCCTTGAACAAGATTTTAGTACTACACCTCTCAGCAACAGTGAAAAAGATCAGATAGTCCAAGAAATTCGTCAGGAAGTTAAAGGATTTGGTCCGCTTGATCCGCTTCTTTGCGATCCAAGCGTATCTGATATTCTTGTAAATGGTCCTAATCAGGTTTATGTCGAAGTTAGCGGCAAACTTAAAAAAACCAATGTACACTTTAAAGATAATGCCCACCTCATGAATATTATTGAAAGAATAGTATCAAAGGTAGGCAGAAGAATTGATGAAAAATCACCAATGGTTGATGCAAGGCTTCCTGACGGCTCAAGGGTAAATGCTGTTATTCCTCCTCTTGCTATTGACGGCGCTTCTTTATCAATAAGAAGATTTAAAGCTGACGCTGCTACAATACAAAATCTTCTGACCTGGGGTTCAATGACGGTAGGAATGGCAGAAACATTAAAAGCAGCAGTAAAAGCTCATTTGAATATTGTAATTTCAGGCGGTACAGGTGCAGGGAAAACAACGCTCCTGAACAGTCTTTCCTCTCAAATACCGGAAGATGAAAGAATCGTAACAATAGAAGATTCCGCGGAACTTTCACTTCAACAGGAACACGTGGTAAGACTTGAAACAAGACCGGCAAATATAGAAGGAACAGGCGCAATAACAGCCAGAGACCTCCTGATAAACTCATTAAGGATGCGTCCTGATAGAGTAGTAATCGGGGAATGTAGGGGCGCAGAAGCATTCGACATGTTACAAGCAATGAACACCGGTCACGATGGTTCTCTAACCACACTTCACGCCAATACCCCAAGAGATGCATGTGCCAGACTTGAAACAATGTGTATGTATACTGGAATAGATCTTCCTGAAAAAACAATCAGGCAACAAATTTCATCGGCGGTTCACCTTATAATTCAAGCCAGCAGGCTTACTGATGGTTCCAGACGTGTAACATACATCAGCGAAATTACCGGCATGGAAGGATCTATTATAACCATACAGGATATATTTAAATGGGAACAATACGGCCTTGATGAAAACGGCAGGGTAATCGGATGCCATGTTTCAACAGGCGTACGTCCTAAATTTGGTGATAAATGCAAAGCCAAAGGCATAAAACTGCCTCTTGAAATATTTGATGCAAACGCGCCTGCTGTATATCTATGTAAAAATCCGCCAAATGAAAAAATGGGCGCTAAAGCAAAAGGCAACTCTCCGGCTGAAGATTCAGATTCCCTTGATGATATTATAAGACAGAGAAAAGCTTCGAGATTTAAATAGAAACCAACATACTGAACTTGTTTCAGCGTCTATATGTTAAAAATAATATTACATACACTGAAACGAGTTCTAAATGACATAGCAAAATAAACATAGGAATTAATTAGAGATGAATCCGGAATTAATAAGCTTAATATGTGGAGGTATAGCATTTTCTTTATATTGGGTCTTATTCGCTGGAGAAGATGCTGATCCGGCTATTTTAAAGCGTCTTCAGGAAACTAAAGAAAAGAAATTTACTGCCTCAGGAAATGATGCAGAACTTTTCAAAAGACTTGAAGCTCAAAACAATGCTCAAAAAACTAATTTAATAGACATGTTAAAAGACTCATCAGAGTATCGACTTGCTTTTTTAGAATTACTTTTTAGAAGATTCGGATTTACAAATAAAGTAAAAAAACTTTTAAAAACAGCCGATATAAAAATGCCTCTTGATTTATTCTTTATGATAACTGGCGGATTATTTCTTCCATTTTTATTAATTAGCATTGCCAGCAACTCTATTTTATACATGCTAATAGGAATAGGAGCTGCATCAGCCCCTTATTATTTTGTTAAAATGAAAATCAATAAAAACTTACAACAATTTAGTCTCTACTTCCCTGATGCATTGGGTTTAATATCAAATGCATTAAGAGCAGGGCATTCATTGCTTTCATCTTTTCAGCTGGTTTCTGTCGAATCTCCTTATCCAATAAACAAACTTTTCAAAAACGTTGCTGATGACATTTCACTCGGAAGAGATATAAGAGAAGCGCTTGAAGATATGACTAATAATATGCCCGGTAGCGAAGACGTTAAATTTTTTATTACAGCAGTACTTATTCAAAAAGAAATCGGCGGAAACCTTGCTGAAATCCTTGATACTCTTAATAATACAATCAGAGAAAGATTCAAGTTGCTTGGAATGATCAAAACACAAACTTCTCAAGCAAAAATGTCAGGAATAGTTCTCGCGCTTGCGCCAATTTTTATTACAGTACTGGTAAGCTTAATAAATCCAACCTACATGGCGCCTTTATTTAACACTCCTGCAGGAAATGCAGCTATGGCCGCAGCAGTAGGAATGTCCATTGTTGGATATTTAATCATCAACAAAATAACTGAAATACGTGTGTAATAAATGAAATCGGAGCACTGCTAATAAATGGAAATTATTATTATACCAATAACAATTTTATCCATCGGCTATATAATTTTTATGTTCCTTGATGAGGGCGGGGATAGTAATGTTCAAAGGCGACTTACTGAATACTCATCAGGATACGACAAAAGAGGCAATGATGATACTGAAGAGCAAGATTCAAAAGATTTTTTAGCCAACAGTATGAGCAATATAGCAAAAAATATTGCAGAAAAATCAAAAAATCTTGTTATGCAAAAGCAATTACTTGCTGAAGCTGGTTTAGCAAGTGATGATGATGCTGTTTTAAAACATATTCAAAAAAAAGTTACTTTTACCGTTGGAATGACACTGATGGCATTAATTATGTTTTTTGGAGGAAGCGGACCTCCAATTATAAAAATGATGATACTTTTAATGGGTCCTTTATTTGGATTTAAGCTTCCGGATATTATGCTTAAATCCAAATCAAAAAATAGAGCTGATGAAGTTACTTACAGTCTTCCAGATGCGCTTGATTTACTTACAGTCTGCGTTGAAGCCGGATTAGGTCTTGATTCCGCGATTTCCAGAGTCGCCCAGGAACAAAAAAACAGCGCACCAATTCTTGCATATGAATTTCAACGTGTAAGTAAAGATATTCTTGCCGGTATTCCAAGATCAGACGCCTTTAGAAATCTTCTCAAAAGAAATGCTTCTCAGGAATTAAGATCATTTGTAGGCTTATTAATTCAGTCTGACAAGTTAGGCACAAGTATCTCTCAGTCTTTAAGAGTATACTCTGATGCTTTAAGGATAAAAAGAAGACAAAAAGCTGAAGAATTAGCATCTAAAGCAGGCGTAAAAATGTCTTTACCTCTGGTATTATTTATTCTACCTGCAACATTTGTTGTAATCCTTGCTCCTGCTGGAATAAGCATGTACACGCTATTTACTTCAAGCGGTGCTCCATAGATTTTTTTGTATATGTGAAATATTTGTTTATATTTTAGATAAAAAACAAAGCTTTTGTCATAAAATAATAATTAATACTAAAATGTAATCAAAGCATTACTGGCTTTGCTCGGGATGACAAAAAACTAGGGAAGAGATATGGTTATGGGTAACGAAAAAGATTTAAAAAAAACAGCATTATATGAAGAACATAAAAAAATGAATGCTAAAATGGTTCCTTTTGCCGGATGGGAAATGCCTGTCCAATATGCAAATATCATAGAAGAACATTTAACTGTAAGAAATAAAGCCGGATT
>MFRJ01000098.1 GCA_001784535.1 Candidatus Melainabacteria bacterium GWA2_34_9 | reverse complement strand
CTGCCACTGTAGGAACTCCGATACAGTTTCCGTAATGAGAAATTCCGCGAACTACGCCGTCAAAAATATGTTTTGAAAAATTATCAGTAATTTTACCAAATTTTAATGAATCTAAAAGCGCTATTGGTCTTGCTCCGATTGCAAGAATATCACGAATAATCCCACCTATGCCTGTTGCAGCTCCTTGAAAAGGTTCTACTGCTGAAGGGTGATTATGTGATTCAACTTTGAAAACTATCACATGCTCGCCAATCTGGATACCGCCTGCGTTTTCTCCGTGGCTCACAGCTCCGCCGGAAGGAAATTTTGATAAATATTTTCTGGAATGCATATATCCGCAGTGTTCTGACCACATAGCGGAAAACAAATATGTTTCCAGTTTATTTGGTTCTCTTCCAAGCCTGTTTTTGATTTCGGAGTATTCAAAATCTGTTAAGCTAAGTGCTTTATGTAATTCAAGTGTTTTTTGAGTTTGCATGGTTATATTTTCCCTGTGGATAGTAATTTTCCTTTGATTGCTGCCTCAATCATCTCGAAGAAAGCCCTTCCATCTATGTTTCCTGTTTCTGCGAAAATTGCCCTTTCAGGATGTGGCATTATTCCGATGATATTGTTTTCTTTGTCCCAAAGTCCTGCTATGTCTTTAGCAGAGCCGTTAGGATTGTTTTTGTATTTGAGAAAATCCATCTTTTTAGATTTAATTTCCTGTAAAGTCTTTTCATCTGCGATATATCTACCTTCTCCATGGGCTATTGGAAGTGTTATTTCTTTATTTTCAAACAAAAGGTCTGCTTCTTCGCAGATAAACTTTGTATTGTCGTTCACTGATAGTATACCGGGAAGGAGTTTGGCTTCGCAAAGAATCTGGAAGCCGTTGCAAATACCTATTAAAAACCCTCTTTTTTTATTTACATAATCACTTAATGCCATTACAACAGGGCTAAATCTTGCCAGTCTGCCGGCTCTAATATAATCTCCGTATGAAAAACCGCCCGGCAGAAATACTACATCGTATTTATTCAGCGAAGTTTCATCGTGCCAAATAAAATCAGTTTCCCATCCGAAAAATTCGCAGGCGCGTTTTGTATCTAAGTCGCAATTTGTTCCCGGAAATACTATTATTCCTGTTTTTATAATTTGGGCTTTCATTCTTCCAAAAACCTTTCAACTTCGTAACTTTCAAGGACTGGATTTGAAAGAACGTCTTCGCAAATTTTGTTTAGTTTATTTCTTGCATCTAATTCATTGTTACCACTAACTGAAAGAGCAAAAAACTTTCCTACCTTAACTTCTGCGTTTTCTTCAAGTCCAGTTCTCTTTAAGACCGTATCTACAGCTGTACCCTGCGGGTCTCTTACGCCTTTTTTTAAAGTAACTATGATATCTGCTTTATATTTTTTCATATTGTTAGAATCTCCTAAAGTTTAAGCCCTAAAATATCTGCCAATCTTTTGTAAGAAGAAATTAAATCACCTTTTTCTTCTCTGTAAACATCTTTATCAAGGGATTCCATCGTCCCTTTAACCCAAAAACGGCAGGTGTCAGGAGAAATTTCATCAGCAAGTATGATTTCTCCTTCTGCTGTTTTTCCGAACTCCAGTTTGAAATCCACTAAAGTTACACCAAATGAATCCATATGTTCAGAAAGAACTGTATTAACTTCGAGAGCCGTTTGTTCAATTTCTGATAGTTCTTTTTCCTCTAAGATATCCATATAACGGATGTGTTCCCTGCAAAGTATCGGATCTCCAAGAGAATCGTCTTTCAGGTAAAACTCGCAAAGAGGCGGAGTAAAATTCATTCCCTTTTGAAATCCCAGCCTTTTACAAATCGAGCCTGCGGATTTATTCCTGACTACAACTTCCATAGGAATAATGTTTACTTTTTGGGCTTTTAAAGAAACATCATCTATAAAGGACACTATGTGTGTTTTTATATTGTGAGAGTGGAGTAATTCAAAAAAATATCGTGTGAAAGCAAGATTCACACGACCTTTATCTAGAAATACATCTTTTTTCTCACCGTTAAAAGCTGTAGCGTCATCCTTGAAGTATACAATGACTTCCTGTGGATTGTTTGTGGCAAATACTTTTTTTGCCTTGCCTTCATAAAGCATTGTTAGCATCATTTTCGGCACCTTTTTTATTTAAAAATAACGGTGTTTTTTCTCATCCATAATTTTGAAATTATCATGCATACACCCGTTAGTCAATAAATACTGTAGGTTTATAAATTAACTAATTCTTTAATAAATTAGATTAATATTGTTTAAAGTTAAAAATAGGCAATTTTTTAGTGTAAATTGTTTTTATTATTATATAGGATATTTATTTTGGGATATTTTTAAGGAAAGAGAGAAAGAGGAGGATAAAGGCTATGCCAGAGCCTTTAGGAAATTTGCAGGGTATTAAACAAAATAAAATTAATAAAAATCAGCCAAAACAGGAAGATTTTTCTCTTAAATATGCAGCGAGTGTATTCAATCAGGATTCAAACGTTAAATCTAACGGCGATATTTTTAACACCGGCAATAAAAAACTGATTGATAGTTATAATGTGTTCAAAAAAGCTGTTTCGTCCCATGATAAGAAAAAAATTAGTGAGGCGGCTGATGATTTTACTGTGAATTCCTTAATGGAAGATTTAAGCGATGACGGCAAAATCAATCAATCAATATTGAAAAAAGGAAATAAATTTGGCAAATTGAGTCAAATTACAAACGATATTACTAAAGATGATCTGCTTAAAATTATTCTTAAAGCTGACAAAGCAGATGATGGTGTAGTTAACGGCTCTGTGATTTCTAATAATCAGGGATTACAGAAATATCTTGATATTGCTGATAACAAAAAAGAAGATAACAGCGTTCAAAATTATAATTCTTATCTCAAAACAGAAGGATATGAGCCTGCTCAAAACTATAATGTCTTTGATTCGATGAGTCCGTTGAGCGGTTTGCCTGTTTTAGGCTCTTTGGATTCTTCTTTGGATCCGTTTGGAATGGGTGAAATCCGCAACATGATGAGTGAAATTATTTATAATCCGAATGAATATGCTGATGTAAGCCGTAAAGATTACCAGTATTCAGTTAAACCTGACAGCATAGCTCAAGATGGCGCTACAGGAAAAGCTGTCTATAATGCTCTCGATCAAATAGGTGCAAAAGAATCAGACGGAAGTTACAAAAAGTTTACTCAGGGAAGAAGTGAAGCATGGTGTGCTGACTTTGTAAGCTGGGCTTATGAAAAAGCTAATGGCGGCAATTGCCCTTGGGGATATAGGGACAAAAAAGGTAATTATAAGGCTGCTGTAACAGAAATAGCTGACTGGGGACGCAAAAATTCTTTATTCAGAGAAAATAATCAACAATCCAGAAATAATTTAAAATCCGGTGATTTGATAACTTTTAAAAATTCAATCGGCAACCATATTGGAATGGTATCAAGGGTTGACAGGGATGCCAACGGCAATGTTACTGCAATTCATACCATTGAAGGAAATACCAGTGATAAAGTTGCAGAAAGAACTTATCCTGTCACAAATAGCCATATAGCCGGATTTATAGATATGAATAAATGGCAATCAGCCTCAAAAGCAGGATAGTTAGTAATATTTTATTTTTATAAAAAATGGACAAAAAATAAAAAGGGCTGAAACCCTTCTTAAAAAAGTATGCGCTATCCGCGATTCGAACGCGGGACCTCTCCCTTAAAAGGGGATTGCTCTACCGGCTGAGCTAATAGCGCATTTTTATTCAAACTTTTAATTAATTAGCAGCTTTTTGTCTGCACCTCAATTTATGTATTTAAATTACCAAGAGCATAATTTGAAGTCAAGTAAAAATCATCATATTTATAAGATTGTGTATGATTAAAGCTTGAAAATCAGGCATTAACTCCTGCTTCTCGTCTCAAAGGGCTATTCAGAATAATAGTTTGATCTCTATTTGCTCCGATACTTATTATAGAAATCGGTACTCCTATAATTTCTTCAAGTCTTTTGATGTATTTTTGCGCATTGATAGGAAGTCCGTCATAAGTTTTTATTTCTGAAGTTTCTTCCATCCAACCGTCTAAAGTTTCGTAAATTGGGTCAAAATATTTATGAAGACTGGTATTTGACGGATAATGTTCATAAATTCTTCCGTCTCTTCTGTCTTCATAACCTACACAAACTTTAATTTCTTCAAAAGAATCAAATACATCGAGTTTTGTCAACGCAATATCTGTCAAACCATTTAAAAGTGCGCTGTGTTTGGCAATTATTGTATCAAACCAGCCGCATCTTCTTTTTCTTCCAGTAGTAGTGCCAAATTCTGCGCCAATTTGTTGAAGTTTTTCTCCGTCGATATCTCCAAGTTCTGTTGCAAAAGGACCTTCTCCAACTCTAGTAACATAAGCCTTGAATACACCTACAACTTTGTCTATGAAAGTCGGACCTATTCCGCTTCCTATACAAGCTCCTCCTGCTATCGGGCTAGAACTTGTTACATAAGGATATGTTCCATGGTCAATGTCAAGCATAGTTCCTTGAGCGCCTTCAAAAAGAATATTTTTATTCTCTAAAACCGCTTGTCTTAACATTTCAACAGTGTCTTTTATGTAAGGAGAAAGAATTGCAGAATATTTTTTGCAAAATTCAATGATTTCCTTTTTGTCATGAGGAGCATATCCGTATGATTCCAGTAGTTTATTTTTCTTAGGCAAAACCACATCAAGTTTTTCTCTTAAAGTAGTTTCATCAAGGAGATCTTCTGCTCTTATTCCAACTCTGTCATATTTATCAACATAAGTAGGACCTATTCCTCTTTTTGTGGTACCGATTTTTTTATCTCCAAGAGTTGTTTCGTTTAATTCGTCTATGTCTATATGATAAGGAAGTGTTATATGCGCTGAAGTGCTTATGCATAAGCCTGAAGTATCAATGCCTTTTTCTTTTAACCCTTCTATTTCTTGATGTAAAACTTCGGGATTAATTACAGTTCCGCAGCCTATAATGCAGGTTGTACCTTTATACAGGATTCCTGAAGGAATCAGGTGGAATTTATACGTATGACCGCCTGTAACTACAGTATGCCCTGCGTTGCATCCGCCCTGATATCTAACTACCAGATCAGCATTTTCAGAGAGAAGGTCAATTATCTTGGCTTTTCCTTCATCTCCCCATTGTGCACCAACAACAATTACATTGGACAATGTTATATCTCCTTTTTTTGATTTTGATTTTTGGTGGCAGTAGCCATCTTTTATAAATACCCGCCATTTAGTATAAATAAAGCAAAATTTATGGTCAAATTTTTAGCATAAACTTTTTCTCAAATTGGCGGAAAGTTTGTGTGCCATAAGCCCTTCAATATTTGCCAAATTAGAAGCAATCCCGCATAAACTGTTTTGAGCTGCTTCTTTTGAAATTTGCTGATAAGTCTGGACTTTTATAAAATCAAGTACACTTAAACCGCCTGTGTATCTTGCAACTCCATTTGTTGGAAGGATATGATTGGTTCCACTGCAGTAGTCTCCAAAAACTTCCGCAGAATAATTGCCTATAAATAAAGAGCCATAGTTTATGTATTTATCTGTATCCTTTTCTGCATTTTTATAACAAATTTCAAGATGTTCAGGAGCTTTTTCATTAGCTATTTTCACAGCTTGTTCTATGTTTTCAACAAGAATTATAGTGCTTTTTGAAATAGATATAGAGGCTATTTCTTTTGTTTCAAGATTTTCCAGAAATTCATTTACTTTATCAATCACATCATGAGCAAATTTATCGGAAGTTGTAATTAAATATGCCCTTGCGTCAGGATCATGTTCGCATTGAGCAAGCATATCCACTGCTATAAAAGATGAAATTGCTGTTTCATCAGCTATAATCATAACTTCACTGGGACCTGCAAGAAAATCAATTCCGCAAACGCCATAAACTTCTTTTTTTGCCGCGGTTACGTATTTATTTCCCGGTCCGACTATTTTGTCTACTTGAGGAATTGTTTCTGTGCCGTAAGCCATTCCTGCTATCGCCTGAACGCCGCCTATCCTGAAAATTCTGTCAGTGCCTGCAAGCTTGCAGGCTGTAATTGTAGCAGGCTGAATTTTGGGGCTGCAAACGATTATTTCTTTTACACCCGCAACTTTTGCAGGAATTACGGACATTATTACTGAAGAAGGAAGCGGATAATTTCCGCCCGGAACATACGCTCCTATTCTTTCAAGCGGAATAACTTTATGTCCGAGTTTTATTCCGTTAGCGTTTGTTTCGATGTCTTTAATTATAGACAATTGCGCTTTTGCAAAGTTTCTTACGTTTTCTATAGCCTGTTTTAAAGAATCTTTTATTTTGTCAGAAGTTTCTTCATAAGCCTTTTCAATTTCTTCAGAAGAAATCTCAAGCTGAAACAAGTCACCATCGCCAAATTTTTTGCTGTATTCTTTTATAGCTACATCACCGCGATTTTTTACATCAGAAATTATTGAGGAAACTGATTCAATCCCTTCAAACTCCTGATATTTATAAAAATCTTCCGTTAATTCACTATATTTGATGAGTTTCATTTTTTATTTGCCTATTTTCTTCGTGAAGATAGATGGTTTTTGACATCTTCAAGAGTAACGCCATATTTCACCATCAAAGTCATTACAAAATACGTTAAATCAGAAATTTCCCATATTAATTCGTCTTTATTTGCTGCTGTAATTACTTCAAAAGCTTCCTCGTTTATTTTACGTTTAAGAAAAAGCTCATCATTAAAGAGTTTTGTGGTAAAGGAATCAATAGGAAGTTCTTTAAACCTGCTTTCAAGGACTTTATACAGTTCGTCAAGGTCAAAATCTCTTTCGCCAAAACAGGTTGTACTTCCTGTATGGCAAGCAAATCCTGTTTGTTCTACAATATATAGCAAAGTATCCCTGTCGCAATCATATTTTACTCTTATTATCTTTTGTGTATTGCCCGAAGTTTCTCCTTTTACCCAGAGAGATTTTCTTGAACGGGAAAAATAAGTTGCTTTTCCTGTCTTAAGAGATTTTGTAACCGCGTCTTTATTGCTATATGCAAGCATTAAAACTTCTTTTGAACAGACATCCTGAACAACTGTAGGAATTAAACCTTTTCCTTTATCAAAATCAAGGAGAGAAGTATAAGCTTCTTCAAGGTCGATTTTTCCTGTATAAATACCCATACCAAGCTGACAGCCTGTGCCAATTTTATCAAGTTCGATTATTTCTTCAACAGAACTTATTCCGCCTGCGGCAATAAGCTCTTTATCGGTAATTGAGCGGATGTGTTTTATTGCCTCAACATCAGTTCCGCCCATCATTCCTTCTCTTTCGACGATAGTATATAAATAGCCGGAACAAAGATTGTCAAAACGTCTTACAAGCTCTTCTGCCGTATTTGAAGTTTCTGTTTGCCAACCCTGTGTTACAACTTTTCCCTTGTTGGTATCAATCGCCAGAAGCACTTTTTCTCGCGGAAGCTGGCTCAAAAACAATTCTGATGCGGCTGTTCCTATAATAATTTTTTTAGCACCATAAGAAAGAATTTCTTTAGCTTTTTCAATGGTTCTGATCCCACCGCCAACACGGCAGTCAGCAACCTTACAAAGCTCTTTTATCAGGTCGGTATTATTTCCTTTGCCCATCGCAGCATCAAGATCAATAACCGCTATCTCGCCAAAACGCCCGAAATATTCCGCAAGTTCAAAAACATTTTCTCTTTCAAGAATTTTTTCTTTTCCTTGCTTTAATTGGACTGCTTTTCCGTTCATTATGTCTATACTTGGAATAATCATTTATAATCCTTTCTTTTCCACACCTTATTTTAATCTGGTAGGAACCCCTTTATTATACAGAAAATTCTTTAAATCATTAATTTTAACGGTGTCAAAATGGAAAATTGAAGCCGCAAGTGCTGCATCAGCTGCTCCTTGTTCAAAAACTTCGCTAAAATGCTCCATGCAAGGACCGGCTCCTCCTGAGGCAATAACAGGAAGATTTGTATTTAAAGAAACTGCTCTTGTCAATTCTATATCAAAGCCATTCTGTGTTCCGTCAGCGTCCATTGAGGTAAGCAAAATTTCTCCTGCTCCAAGTTTTTCAACTTCTTTCACCCAATCAAGAACTTTCCATTCTGTTTTTTTAGTGCCCGCATTAATATAAACAAACCATTCATTATTTTCTTTTTTAGCGTCAATAGCAATAACTATGCATTGAGAACCGTATGCCTGCGATGCTTTTTTGATGATTTCAGGATTGATAACAGCAGCTGTATTCAAAGAAGCTTTATCTGCACCCGAAAGAAGTATTTTTCTGATGTCATCAAGTGTTCTAATTCCGCCGCCAACAGTTAAGGGAATGAAAACCTGTTTTGCTACTTTTTCAACTACGTTTCGCATTGTGTCACGACCTTCATTAGTAGCAGTTATATCCAGAAAGACTATCTCATCAGCGCCTTCTTCCGAATATCTGGCAGAAAGACTTACCGGATCTCCGGCATGTCTGAGGTTTAGAAAGTTTACTCCTTTTACGGTTTGTCCGTCTTTTACGTCAAGACAGGGAATTATTCTTTTTGCCAGCATATTTTTTTACCCAAACAAATTAACAAAGTTTTAAACTTATTTTATTATAACCCAAAGCCAAGAATCCCAAACCACTTCATTTAATACAAATATTAAGAAAATATGTTTTCTTTTTAAAAATCATTATAGTTTTAATAGAGATTACTTAATAATAAAAACGACAACATGCCTATAAATTAATTAATCAGTAATATTTTTTAGTTTATTTTGTAGTAAAAATATATCCATGTTGGTAATATCCAATGCAAAACGCATATAGGAAAGTACTTTTAGACTTGTAAAATTTTATTAAGAAATTTCATAAAGTATATATTAAATCAAAAAACTTCGTGTGAAAATATAAAAATTATATAATGTAGTATTTAATATTTATTTAACAAATTTCCGAATCAAAATTTAATAAGGTATAAATTATGAATAAAAAACCGCATATAAATGATGAAAATGAGCAGTTGAAAAATGTTAAATACAATTGTGCTATTAATAAAATATCAGCTAAAAGCAATAATATAAAAGCTATGATGAAGTTTAAATACTTAATTTATAAATTAGAACGCACTTGTTCCCAGAATAAATTTTTTCTTTAATTTTTTTCTATCCATCGTCTAAAGAATTCAAATCCCACTTCTCCGCTTTTTTCAGGGTGAAACTGAAACGCAAAGATGTTTTTATACTCTATTGATGCTACAAAACCCATATAATAATCTGAATATGCAGAAATTATTTCTTTATTTTCTGGAACAACGTGATAAGAATTTACAAAATAAACATAATCGTTTGTTAAAACAGTATTATTTGTTGTAATTTTCAGTTCATTCCAGCCTATTTGAGGAACTTTTCCTTCAGTAAATTTAACTACTTTGCCGGGAAATATAC
The DNA here is from genome assembly GCA_001784535.1 of Candidatus Melainabacteria bacterium GWA2_34_9. Classification (GTDB taxonomy): domain Bacteria; phylum Cyanobacteriota; class Vampirovibrionia; order Gastranaerophilales; family UBA9971; genus UBA9971. The sequence continues at coordinate 7,255 of MFRJ01000098.1, read as the reverse complement.
ATAATCCTTTTATCCCGGGAGCTTCTTCGCTTTCTTCAAAAAGTACCTGTATCCCAAGACAAATTCCCAGAAAAGGTGTGCCCGAGTTTATTTTATGTGTCAAAGCTTCTGTAAGACCTTTTGAATTTAATGATTTCATAAATTGCCCGAAATGTCCTTGTCCCGGGAGAATAATTTTATCTGCTTCAAGAATATCTTCTTTTTTTGCAGTTAAATTATATGTATATCCTAGTTTATCAAGGATATTGGTTACGCTTTTAAGGTTTCCACCACCGTAATCTAAGACTATTAAACCGCTCATGTTTTATATTACCCCTTTTGTTGAAGGTAATGATTCAGCGTGTTCTTTGTTTATACTGCAAGCCTGTTTTAATGCCCTTGCAAAACACTTAAATATAGATTCAATCTTGTGATGAGGATCTTCTCCGTCAAGCAGCCTTATATGCAGAGTTAGCATTCCTGTAGTGGAAAAACTTACAAAGAAATGTTTAACAAGAGCTGTTTCAAGATCACTCGTTATTTCTTCTTGTATATTTGCAGTAAAACCGCAGAAAGGTCTTCCGCTCAAGTCAATGGAAACCTGCGTTAATGCTTCATCCATGGGGATAAGCATAAATCCATAGCGATTAATACCTTTTTTATCGCCGAGAGCTTTTTTGAAAGCTTCTCCCAGAGAAAGAGCAACGTCTTCAACTACATGATGAGGGTCTTTATCCAACGAATTTGCTGTTATATCAAGATCAAAATACCCGTGAGAAGCAAGCTGTTCGAGCATATGATCAAAGAATTTTATGCCGGTATTGATATTTTTAACGCCTGTACCGTCAATATTGAGGTTTATTTTTATTTCTGTTTCAAGAGTTTTTCTCTCAACTGTTGCTGTTCGCATAATTATTTTCTCCGTTTAATAGTTTTATCAAATCTTCTGTATTTAGAAGTACTTCTTCAGCGCCGTATTCAATAAGTTTTTCTTTGAGTTCAGGGCTTTTATCCTGAGGAGGAAGCACTCCTATAGCTTTCACACCTGCTTTTTTTGCAGAAATCATGTCATCATGGGTATCTCCAAGATAATAAGCGTTTTTCGGAGAAGCTATATTTAGAATTTTAAGTAATCCGTCAGGCTCTGGCTTGTGTTGACCTTCAGAAAGGTCTTCCATTGCAATCACGGAATAGAAATAATCTTCCAGTTTCCATCTTTTAAGCACAAATTCTGCTTCCTGCTTTGGTCTGCCTGTAAATATCGCCAAATCATAATCTTTTGCCAGATTTTTTATAATTTCAGGGGAAATCAAAAGTTTTTCGTTTAAAATAAAACCATCTCCGTTGTTTCCAAAATACAATTCCTGAAACTTATCTATAATTTGGTTTTTAGGAATCATAATTCCTGAATTTTTCAGCAAATATTCGGTTAAATCCCAATCATTGTTTAAACCGCCAATATTTTTAGCCTGCTGAATTTCTTTAGGTGAAATATCTTTACCCGAAAAGTGTCTGTAAGTTTCCTTTATAGCCATACGATATGAATTTCTTATATCTACAAGAACACCATCAACATCAAAAATTATCAAATCCCTTGGTTTAAGTGACTCAAGAATATATTTAGTATCTTCGACCGCCGGTAATGTTATTCTGAGACAATTTTCAAGATGCTTTGTTTTTCCGCAATTTTTGACTTTTATGCCTGCATTTAAAAGTTTTTTGTAGACAAAATCAGCCTTTTCCCCAAAATCAACGAGCAAAAAATTTGCATTGCTTGGATAAACTTTCACAGCAAGTTCTTTTAACCCTTCAGTAAGGAGTTGTTTTGATTCCCTGACTTGAGAAACTACATAATTTAAGTATTCTATATCATCAAGTGCGGCTAAAGCGGCTTTTACAGCAGCGATATTTACACTGTAAGGTTTTATAGCTTTCTTTATATGTATAATGTTTTCTTTGTTTGAGATTATATAGCCGAATCTTAGCCCCGCAAGCCCGAAATCTTTAGACATAGAACGTGTTATAAAGATATTGGGATGTTTTTTAACTAAATCAATAAAAGATTTTTCTCCATAGCTAACATATGTTTCATCAATTAAAATATACTTTTCTTTTGCGACTTCAAGGACTTTAAGCATGTTTTCACTGGAAATAGCTTCACCTGTTGGATTGTTTGGTGATGTAACTATGATTAGTTTGGTTTTTTCGTCAATATTTTTAAGTATTTCTTCAATAGGAAATTCAAATTTCTCTGTATAATTGATTTCCTGATAAGTGCATCCAAGAATATTAGCATATATTTTAGGCATTACAAAGCTGGGAGTTACAGCTAAAACCTTATCATCCTGCTCGACAAATGTGTCAAAAATATAATTTATAGCCTCATCAGCCCCGTTTGCCTGCAAAATCATATCAGGATCAATATTATTAAAACTTGCAAGTTTGTTTACGACATCTCCATAAGCAGGGTAGTATTTTATATCTTCCGCAGTTATATTTTGGAGTGCATTTATGACTTTTGGCGATGGTCCCATTGTATTTTCGTTTAAATCAAGCTTTAACTTGTATTCGTCTAGAAATAAAGGAATATCATAGCCTTCAATGTTTAAAATACTCTTTCTTGGGGAAGTCATCAGCGGGCACCTTTTTATTCAGTAGCATTATCCAGCTTTTTTTCGGGTTCGTTCAATGGATTAACATTTACCCCGTGAGCTGTTTTGCCCCAGTCCATTGTTCTTTTGGAGAAAATTATTTTGAATACAATAAAAGAAACAACGGGAACCCAAACTATAAACATATAAAACATGGTTTCAATAGCTTGTTTTATAGCAATTAAAAGAGAAAGCCTTTTATATTTTCTTAAACTGTAACCCAGTCCTGAAACAAAGAATAAAGCAATTGCCGGAATAATTGACAAAGTGACAAGAATATTGTTTTCTACACCTTTTATAAATTTAAATCCTTGAATGCAATACTCTGAAACAAGCCATATCGGAAGGATAAACTCGGCTATATATGCCCACATATCAATACTTACCCTGAATGAAATTTCTTTTGAGCATAATACATCAAGAAAATAATCAAGATAGCGTCTTATGCTTCCTTCTACCCATCTTCTGCGTTGTCTCAAAAGAGGCAAAAAACTTATTACACCTTCTTCGTAAACATTTACATCAGGACACAGTCTTATATCCCAGCCTTTCAAGTGAAGTCGCGTGGAAAGATCAAGATCATCGGTTAATGTGAAATTATTCCAGCCGTTAATTGCAATAAGCGCTTCTTTTTTAACGAGTTGCCCATTGCCTCTTAGTTCAACAGCACCTTTAATGCAGTCACGTCCGAGTTGAAAATGAGTATCAAGTGCGTATTCATTATCTTGACACCTTGTTAAGAGATTAAAATCTTTGTTGCTAATAATTTTTCTGGCCTGGGCTGCGCCTACATCAGGATCAGCAAGATATGGAATGATTTTTTTTAGAAAATTCGTTTTAACTCTTGCATCCGCATCTAACACACAAATAACATCGCCTTTTGTTAAAGGTAAAATTTCATTTAGTACTGCTGATTTTCCAGGGAAAGCAGCTTTATCCCTGATATGACAACTTAAATTTTCATATTCGGCAGATAATTGTTCAAGGACTTTAGCGGTATTATCAGTACTTCTGTCATCTATAATAATGACCTCAAAATGTTCATATTCTATAGCAAGAACATTATTGATAGTGTCTTTTATAACAAATTCTTCATTGTGAGCAGGAATTAAAATACTTACAAAAGGCTTATATTCTCTTTTCTCTGCTTCTATCTTTTCAAAAAGTCCTTTTTTAATAAGTTTACGCTTTTTTCTTTTTTGGTGATACTGTGCTGCTTGAATTAAAAGAGCATATAAAACCATAACTCCAAGTAATATATAAATAGGTGAAGGTATCGGGACATATTTTTGCAAGATTATTAATACAGCCCAGGACAGAATAATTAATATTCCCAATACAAATCTGTCCTTCAAATTTTTCACCTCAAATATTTATATACATTCAAGTTAATTGTAGCATTTACTAATAATATTGCAATCTTGAAGAGTATTCTCTCAAAACCTCTGCAGCCTTTTTGCTTCCCTGAATTTTTTTTGCCATTTCTTTGAATTTTTCAGCATTATGTTTATATTTGGGTTCGGATATTACTTTTCTAAGTGAATCAGCAAGTTTTGCAGGTAAAAGTTCATCGTAGCTAATTGTTAAAGCTACTTCCATTTCTTTCATTCTTGATGCATTGTTCTCTTGCTCAATTTGTTTTGCGTCAGGAATTATTACAGAAGGTTTACCAAGAGTTAAGAGCTCCATGGCAGTACTGTGACCTGCTTGAGTTATAACAGCATCTGCGGCTTTTAGATAAGGTGCAATATTGGGAACCATTTCTTTTATGTTTACATTTATTGGAGCATCTAGAGCTTCAAAGCTTGTAAATACATCAAAATGCACATCAGGCATAATTTTAGCTGTTTCAATAATTTGGTCAAAAAGGGGTTTTCTGTATTCGTGACCGCCAAGTGTTGCAACAACATACTTATCGCCTGGTTTATCTATAGGAATAATTTCATTATCTTCAAATGCAACCAATGGTCCGACAAATCTTGTTCGCTTCATAACCTTGTAATTATGGCTTAAATTTGGGAGACAAATCGTACAAGGCGGAGGAAAATCAGGAATCATAATTTCTTCTGCAGAACTAAGCCATGTTTTCATAACCCAGTCAAATGATCTCCCGAATACTCTTACAAGAGCGGTGTCCTGCTCGAAAAATGGGTAAAATGCGCTCTGGTTTGTTATAACAACACAGGGAAGTCCAAGTTTTTCTGCCGCCATTACAGGCGCTAGTCTTCCGTCTGCGACAACACAGGATGCCCTGCTCTCTCTTATTATGTTTATTTCTTTTTTTACAATGCTGTTAAAAGTATAAGCCCAAGAGTGATTTTTGATTATGGTTTTTTGTACGTTAAATTCCCCTTGCTCTCCGATAAGTTTTAATTCTTGAGGAAGCTCAACACAAGGATAACCTGCATATTTAAATCTTTCCAACGCATAACCATAAGTTCCGACTAATATTTCATTTTTTGGAAACTGTGTTGCGATAGCCAGAGCTCTGCTTGAATGTCCGTAGCCTTCGCTGCTTATTGAAAGATAAACTTTATGAGTCGGGTTTAATTTTTTTTTCTTTAAAAACTTATATGCATTGAAAAACGACACTTTTGAATATTACTCCTTGAGCTTAATTTTATTATTGTTTGAAAGCTCTTCTATTTTTTAAAATACCCCAAACACCAAATAGTGCAACTGGTATTCCAACTAAAAACAATATGTTAATAACACCTATCAAATCTGCTGCATAAGCAGCTATTATAATAGGCAAAGTTGAAGAAGTGCTAAGCATTGTGAATTGAACACCAAACACTTTTCCTCTCATTGATTCCGGCACATTCGTATGAAGAATTGTTTGAACCGGAATGGCTGACATTGCACAGCCAAATCCCAGCAAAGCTGCAAAAGTATAGCAATAAACCATTCTTAGAGTAAATTTAAACGATTCAAAATAAATTCCGGATAAATGCCATTCAGGAATAAATAGATATAATCCTTGAGGGATAAGTTTTAGAGCTGTTAAAAATATCATACTGAAGCCGATAACCGTAAAACCTGCAAAGGTTGTAAGGAGTTTACTTTGCTTTTTGAAGAATTTACCAACTATTAACGAGCCGATAATCATTCCCAATCCGCTAAAAGCTACTATGTAAACAAACTTTTGAGCGCCAAGAGCAGGATGATTCGGATAGAGTATCTGCTGACTTATACTTATTGCAAGTATGCACATCATTACTATTATGGAAAACAATGCAGAAAGTTTTAACATGGCATTTAAAATAATGGGGTTGCTTTTTATATAAGCAAAGCCTTCTTTGAGCTCATCCATAAACTCTTTAAATGTTTTATGCTGGTTTTTTTCGCCTTCTGTGGGCTTATATTTCATAAATAAAAGCGCTATTGTAGAAAGTAGAAACAGTGATGAAATTGCTATATAAACTTCTTTAAGTCCAAAAATATTGATTAAAGGGTCTCCAAGTATAAATCCAAAAATAATTGAACCCATCATTGTTGCAGTAAAAAGCGAATTGGCAGATAAAAGCTGATTCTTTTTAACTGTTGCAGGAATTGTGCTTGCTTCCGCTGGCACAAAAAATTGTGTTACAGCTGAAACCAGAAAAGCAAGAGCATAAATGCCAAATAATGTCTTGCTGAATAATGGTAATAGTGCTATTAAAGCCGCTCTGCTGATATTTGTAACAATAAGAATATGTTTTTTGTTCCATTTGTCAATAAAAACACCGGCTACAGCAGTTAAAAGCACCGCAGGAATTGTAAAAGCAACGTATAGTAAGCTTTGAGGAGCAGTAGATGTAGAAACGAATTTGTTTGCAATTACTGCAACAAAAACTACAAAAATAACCCTGTCGGCAAGTTGAGAAAATATCTGCGCTATCCATAAAGCCAGAAAATTTTTATTCTTAAGTACTGCCCTATAGCCATCAGGTTTTATATTAATGTTTTCGCTAAATTCTTCCACAATAGTTTCATTTATTTCTTGTTCGTTTACTAACATAAAGTTTCAATCATTTCAGGTGTTTTTAATTTCTTGTCGGACTTTGTCGAAACATATTCTTTGAGTATATTAAAACATGAATATAGTAATGTTTTGTCAAAATTACTGTTGTCTTCGGGAAAATCATATATTTGGGCATCTTTAAATACATTAAGATGTCTTTTGTCTATTGATAAAGTGTTATTGGCTTTTTCATCGCACTTGTTGCATATAACTCCGCCTGATTCAGGACAAAAGAAGTGATAAGTGCCGTAATTGTGTTCTGTATCATTACATTTTACGCATTGATTAAGCTCTATTGCATAACCTACCGCTTCCATGAGTCTAAGTTTAAATCTTATAATCGTCCATAGAATTTCCTCGAGAGAAGAAAAAATTGAAATGTTTTTTAATGCTTCGAAAGATAAATCATAAATAATTTTGCTGTTCGTATCATTTTCAAGACCAAAATTATTTATAAGCTCAGCGCAGTAAAAAGAATAAATAAGTTTAGTCATGTCGCTGCGAATGCTTGAAAAACTTTCAATAACTTCTGCCTGACAAACTATGTCAAGGTTTCGTCCTTTTGCAAGAAGCAAGTTGTTAGCTACAATAAGCTGCATTCTTCCGCCCAGAGAGCTGGAAG
>MFRJ01000097.1:6233-17070 GCA_001784535.1 Candidatus Melainabacteria bacterium GWA2_34_9 | reverse complement strand
AAGAAATGGCTTTTTTAAGAAATTTTTCAGCCTCATCAACGTCTCCTGAGCGTAAATACATCATTCCAATATTATAATTAGCCTCCAAATCTATGGAAACATCCTGCAAAACTTCTTTATAGTAGTTATAAGACTCTTCTTCCTGCCCTAAAATTTCATAAATTTCAGCAGTATTAAGCTTTAATTCACTGTTACCGGAATCAAATTCAAGGGCTTTTTTGTATTTTTCAAGAGCAGCTTTATTATTTCCCTCAGAAAAATATATTTTGCCTAAGCCTGTGAGAGCAGAAACATTTTTCCCATCAATAGCAAGTACTTTCTGGAAATTTTGTTTTGCTTTTTCAACCTGGTCCTGCTTTAAATAAATATTTCCCATTGTCTCAAGAATAAGAGCTTTATCGGTATTGCCGGTTAAAATACTGTTCAAAAGCTCTAGAGCAATATTATATTCATTTTTAGCTTCATAATATTTAGCTTTATAATATTTGCTTTTTAAAGGATTTTTTCTCTCTGTCTTAAACTTAAGCCAGTAACTTTGCTCATTAAAATCCTGCCAGAAGGCTTTGTCCTCTATTTCTTTTTTCTCCGCTATTTCTTTAACAAGAGTTAATTCTCTTTCGGCAGATTTATAGCTGTTTCTCTGAACATAAATTTTTGCCTGTTCCATCCTGTAAGTTAAGTTTTCAGGATTAAGTTTAATAGATTTCCCGAGTTCATTTTGTGCAAAATCAGCCTTGTTCTGGGCAAGATAAGCTTTTGCAAGCAAATAATGCGCATAATCATTATTTTGAAACTTATTTTTGTTTTTATTGATTAAAATAACACCTGTTTCAGGAAGATTTTGAAATTTAATTTTGCTTAAAGCGTCGCTAATAAGCAATTCCTCTGTTGGGGAAAGCTTTTTCTTGGGAAAATAAATATTTTTAGTGCTATCAACCTGTAATCCCCATATATCTTTGTCTTTTACATTATCAAAGGATTTGGAAGCAAGGTTAAAAAACCCGAGACCTGATAATTTTAACCCCAATCTCATATAAGAAAAATCATCACCACCGGAAATAGAATTGTAAAAAGCATTGAAATCATTCAAAGATTTCTGAATATCACCTTTAATAAAACTGTAAAAAGCGCTTCTTACATAATCTTTTTCATCAAATCCGCTTAAAGAAATGTTTTTTATGCCGGAATCATCTGCACCGCCTGCTGTTAATTTATTGTTAATAGTTTTTATGGTTAAAGAATTATTCTCGGCGGCATTCCCGAAACTTATTTTTAACATACCGTCATTTAATTTTGAAATCACGGGTTTATCAGCATTTAAAATTTCTATTTTAATAGCGGAAAAACTTTTCAAAACATTAATTAGCAAATCAGCCCTGTCCGAAAGATTATTAAGGGGTGTTTCAGCCATTGCAATATGGGTAGGAACAAAGTTTTTATACGGCAAAGTAGCATCCAAGTCTATCCATTTATTTCCTGTATATGCCTTTGTCCACATATGATAACCAAAAGCAGGCTTAGGAAGTTCTGTATAAATCAATCCTACAACAACTTTTGAAGGAATTCCTGCCGCCCTTAACAATGAAGCCAACAAAACAGCGTGTTCCGTACAATCCCCGCTCTTTGTTTCAAGCACCTGAACTGCATTTGCAAAATCGAGCGAATAGTTTTTATTGTTTATATTATTAAAAACCCAGGACTCCATTTTTTTAGAAATTATATAAGCATCTGCCTCTCCTGCACTTAAAGCACTAGCTACAGCAGAAATTTTATCGCCGTCAGGAATGATAAAAGGTCCTGACTTTAAAAACTCATCAAGTCCTTTGGTTTCAACAGGATATGTAAAACTCTGCGTTTCCGGCTTTACAGTATTAATTTTTAAATAAATTACACCATTTTTTAATTGATTATTTTTTTGTCTTTCCTCTTGTAAAAAAAGATTTGTAGCTGAAATCCCTGCAGTTGTTATTTTATAATTAATTTGATCTACTGAATCAGGGTCAGTTATTGCTTTATTTACATATATTAATCCACCGGAAAACATATCATAATCGCCGGAAATATCTGCAATTTCATTTTTGCTTGCCCGAACTTGTTCCATTTTAAATAAAGAAGTCGTTTCTTTAACAACCTGTCCATTCTTATCTCTCCATTCATAACAAGCAATTCCCGGAAGAATATTTATTGAAACCTTGTATTTAGTATAGTTATGATTTAATCCGTCAGCGCTAAGATTTTCCTGTCCCTGATTTTGAGTTTTTATTTTTATGGTTCTAAGGTCAATACTCGGCTCAATCGTTGCATAATTAATAATCTTACTGTCAGGATACTTGTAAAGATTGTCTATAGCGTAAGGAAAAAGAATTTTCTCCTTGAATTTAATGTTTTTAGAAGTTTTAACACCATTTATATCAAAATCAACAGCCATTTCATCATCAGTAATATATTTTCCTGATATTTTTGTTTTTTCTCCCGAGCTGTCTGAATTCATAGAAAAAGAAACCGGTTTGCCTGATTCTTCTTCAACATAATTTGTATCCTGAATTATTTGAACTGTATTATTTAAACGCTTGATTTTTTGTTCAAAATGCCTGTCAGTAATTATATATTTCTTTCCATTTTCTGTTTTTTTCCTTTGGACAGAGCAAAGATAACCTGTTTTTACTCCTGAAACTTTTGTTACAGAACAATTATCATATATAATTTCCGAACTCGCCGCAAAAGCTGAACTATTCAAAAATAAAATTACAAAAATAGACAGAATTAAATATTTAATAAAAAATTTTATACCTCTGCCCATAAATATTCCTCAATTAATAAAAATTATTATAAAATTAAAACTTATTTTTGGTTATAAAGCTGATCAAAAGTATCAAAAAGCTCTTTTTCTCTCTCTGTTCTATCTGTCTCATCCTTTAAAAGGATTTGATGAAATTCTTCAAGAGAACTGTCCATAAACAATTTAAGTTGATCACCAATATCATAATGTTCTTCATATTCTTCACGAGAAAAAAGTATGCCAAATATTTTATCTAATCTTAAATTAAAAAATATGTTTACTATCTTGTCATCGAAATGAGAACCGGAATCTTGTTTTATAATACTTAAAACTTTTAAAAACGGCATCCTGTCACGATAATGACGTTTTGAAGTTATAGCATCAAAAACGTCAGAAACGGCAAGAACTCTTCCTCCGATAGGAATATCTTCTCCTGATAATTTTCTAAAATACCCTGTTCCGTTATATTTTTCATGGTGAGAAGCTGCTATTTCAGGTACATCTTTAAAATTATCCATGAAATACATTTTTTGCAAAATTTCATAGGTAATTTCAACGTGTTCCTGAATATGCTTATATTCCTCATCAGTAAGCTTTCCTTCTTTACAAAGGACACTGTCTTTAATACCTATCTTACCAAAATCGTGAAGGAGAGCCGCATGTTCAATAGCTTCAACATGTTCCTGAGCAAGATTAAGCTGTTCAACAATAGACAGAGTATAAGCGGACACTCTCTTTGAATGACCGGCTGTTATTTTGTCTTTTGCATCGATTGTTGCCGCCAATGTATCAATAAAGCTTACAAAAGAACGTTTTTGATCTTCATACATTTTTTGCTGTTTTTTGAAAAGCCGTGCATTTTCAAGTGCAATACCTGTATTTGAACCGATTGCAATAAGCAAATCTTCATCTTCTGTAGAAAAATGTTCGTTTCCGAACTTATTTAATACCTGAAATACGCCTACAATTTCATGATTAAGATTTCTCATCGGCATACAAAGGATTGTCTTTGTTTTATAGCCTGTTTTTTTATCAATTTCCTTGTTAAATCTGTGGTCATTATAAGCATCTTTAATGTTAATTGTTTCTCCGGTTGTCGCAACGTGACCTGCAAGCCCCATATTTGCCGGAAATCTTATTTCTTTCTTGCCCATACCTAGTGCAACCTTTGACCACAACTCATTTGTATCTCTATCAAGCAAGAAAAGCGTACATCTATCGGAAGAAAGTGCTCTTTGAGTTTCTTCCGTGATAATTTCAAGAAGTTTATCAATATCGGTTTCAGCAGCAATAGATCGTCCTATCTTTAACAAAGCAAGGAAAGGATCCCTGTTTCCGCTGCCTGTCCGTGTTATATCACCAATTAACGCGAGAGTGTCAAGAAAAGACTTGCCGTCAGAGAATACTTCTTCTTTTTTAGCGGTTTTATTGACTACATTTTTCCATTCTTCTTCATCAACTTCGAATAAAAGATCTTCTATTTTTTTGCTTAAAACATAAAGCCGGTTTGCTTTGGCAATATTCATTGCTTCCATCAAGCTTGAAGAAGCCATAGGAAAATCAAAACATTTTTTATATATTTTTCCAAGTTCATAATAGCATATTGCCACTTCAGAATTGATTTCTGCTTCTTTAAAAAGATCTACGGCCTCATGCAGAGACTCCAAAGCACCCTTTGTTTGATCCATAAGCATAAAAATCTGAGCTTTTATCTGTTTTGCAAATCCATAACCTCTTGGTGATGAAACATTTATAAAAACAGGTTCGATTTTTTCAAGAATTGCAAAAGCTTTATCGGGTTTCATTTTTTGAACTTGTATATTTGCAAGTACGCATGAAGAAAAAGCAGAAATTATATCAAGATTTAATTTTTCTGATGTTTCTAAAGATTTAAGACAATATTTTTCTGCATTATCATAATCACCTAATTCAAAATGAATTTTTCCAAGCTCGCTTTGAATTCTTGCTGCCGTATAAAAATCATTTAAACTCTCAACAGTCTTTAAGCCGTTTAAAAGATGGTTTTTAGCTTCTTCATAGCTTTCAATACTTGATAAATACCTGCCGAATAGCAATTCTGTTATAGAAAGTTCTCTTTCATTACCTGTTTTTTCTTTAATAGCAAGAGATTCTTTCATATATCCTATGGCAATCTGATGATTATCCGCCCTCAAATAAAATATGGCAAGACTATCAAGAACTTTGGCGTATTCCAAGTTATCCTTAGAAAGAAGATTTTGAGCGAAACGGAAATATTTTAAAGCATCACTATATCGTTTCTCAAATAAGTAAATAAGTCCGTAATAATGAAAAATTTGAGCTTCTACCTGTTTTTTTTCTTCAGAATCCAGTTGTTCAATAAGATATTTAGCATCATTTAAGAGTGTTAAAGCTCTTATTAACCTATCATTACAATTTTTATAATGAATTATAGCCAATTCCGCAAGACAAGTAGCTATTTTAACGGTATTTTTAAGCTCAAGATAAACTTTTTGAGCATCTTCAATATACTTTATTGCTTTATCATAATTTTTACGAAAAGCTTCGATCAAGCCAAGCTCAAGTAAAACTCTTGCCTTGTCTTCATCGTTTTGTATATTATTTACATCCTGCTCAAGCTTTAAAACTTGTTCTGCGGATGTAGTATTTTCAATATTGTTTTCTATATTAACCATAGTAAAAAGATTATAACTTATACACAGGCATTAAGGGAAGATTAGAATTTAAATTTTAAATTCTTTTTCTTTTTTTGAACTTTTATCACCTTTTCCATTAGAAGAAACTGTTTCTATAGTTTCAAGAAGTGCATATTCCAAAACTTCATCAAAGTTTTCAACAGCCTTAAAATCTATTTTTTCTTTTAAATAATCAGGAAATTCTTCTAAATCTTTTTCATTTGCTTTGGGAATTATTACATTTTTAATTCCACTTCTCAGCGCTGCTATGCATTTTTCTTTAAGCCCACCAATCGGCAAAACTCTGCCTCTAAGGGTAATTTCTCCTGTCATGGCGATATCTGACCTGACAGGACGGTTAGTAAAAGCACTAATCACTGCAAGTGTCAAAGCTATACCTGCACTTGGACCATCTTTAGGTGTTGCACCATCAGGTGCATGAATATGTACATCATATTTTTCCTGAAGATTTGAAGGTAATTTAAGTTTTTCATAATTGCTTCTTGTATACCCAAAAGCTGTCTGGGCTGATTCTTTCATAATCTCTCCCAGTCTGCCGGTCAAATTCAGCTTTCCGTTACCGGGCATAATGCTTGCTTCAATTTCCAGAAGTTCTCCTCCTGCTTCTGTCCATGCAAGCCCGTGAACAAGCCCTATTTGAGGTTCTTTTTCAGCTTCCTGCCTGACATATTTATAAACACCTAAATAATCCGTAATATTTTCAGGTGTTAAAACTATTTTAATATCAGGATTTTTTACAATTTCAACAGCAACCTTACGGCATGCCTTGGCAATATTTCTTTCTATTTCTCTTACACCTGATTCTCTGGTGTATTTGTTTATAATTTCTCTTAAAGCTTCCTCTGTTATTTCTAATTTGCCTTCTTTTATTCCGTTTACTTTAAATTGCCGTGGGATTAAATATTTTTGAGCAATATTAAGCTTTTCTTCCTCTGTATAACCGGGGAGATATATAATTTCAAGTCTGTCTTTTAAAGGCTTATAAAGTGTATCAACTGTATTTGCTGTAGCAATAAAGAAAATTTCCGACAAATCAAACTCCAAATCAATGTAATGATCGGTAAAATGAGAATTTTGAGAAGGATCAAGAACTTCCAGCATCGCTGCCGTAGGATCTCCCATGTGGCTCGGCAGCATCTTTTCAATCTCATCAAGAAGTATTACAGGGTTTTTTGTCGCTGCATTCTGTATTGCTCTTATTATTCGCCCCGGCATAGAGCCTATATAAGTTCTTCTGTGCCCTCTTATTTCTGATTCGTCATTAATCCCGCCCAGACTAACCTGTGAAAATTTCTTGTTTAAGCTTCTTGCTATTGATTTTGCAAGAGAAGTTTTTCCAACACCGGGAGGTCCTGCCAAGCATATTATGGTAGCCTGAGGCTCTTTTGAAAGTTTTTTTACCGCTAAAAATTCAAGGATTCTTTCTTTGGCGTCTTTAAGCCCATAATGGTCTTCATCAAGAATTTTTTGCGCTCTATTTATATCTAGCATATCTTTAGAATATTTAGACCATGGCAGTTCCAGCACTGTATCTACATAAGTCCTTACTACAGAAGTTTCTGCCGAATATAAAGACATTTTTTCAAGTTTTCTTACTTCTTTCAAAAGCTGTTCTTTTACTTTTTGCGGAATTTTTGCTGCTTCTATCTTTTCACGAAGTTCTTCAGCTTCATCCAAACCTTCCTCTGTGCCCAATTCTTCTTTAATAGCGCGTAATTTTTCACGCAAAAGAAACTCTTTTTGCGTTTTTCCAAGCTTAAACTTAACTTTTTCCTGAATAGTTTCTTCTATGACCAGCAATTCCAATTCTTTTGCCAGAATTTTACTGACTTCTTCAAGACGCTCATAGGTATTCAAGATTTCAAGTATTTTTTGTTTTTCGGGCAATTCTATCGAAAGATAAGTTGCTATTATATCGGCAAGCTTACCGGATTCCTTTATTTCAGCAAGTGTAATAAAGCTTTCAACGTTAATTTTTGTTGTTTTCTTTATATATTCTTTAAATTTTTCTATAGTAAAGTTTATTAATGCTTTTGTATTTTCATCTTCCTGTTTTATTTCTTGTAAAACTTCGTATTTAGCCTGATAAAAATCATTTTCTTTTTTTATTTCAACTACTTTAACTCTTTCTGTTCCATCAGCAAGAGCCTTTATAGTTCCATCAGGAAATTTAAGAATCTGAACAGCTTTAATAAGAACTCCTGCCTGATATAAATCTTTTAATTCAGGTTCTTCCAGTGACGGGTCTTTTTGAGCAAGCAAAATCAAGTAATGATCTTCAGTTAAAATAGCATTTTCTATTGCTATAGCAGACATTTTTCTTGATATAAAGATAGGTGCCATCATTTGAGGATATACAACAATATCTCTCATCACTACAACAGGAATAAAATTGTCTTTATTTTCAATATTTGTCATAGTTCTCTCACATTGTCCCTATACTGTCATTCTGAGGACTTTGGTCCGAAGAATCTGTCCAGCTAACAAATATAACTATAATTTCAAAATCGACAGATCCTTCGCGTCGCTCAGGATGACAACTTATCAAAACTAATTACTTCCTTAAGAATAAAGCAAAAAAGCGGCGTTTTTCAACACCGCTTTTAGCTATCTTTATTTCTACTTTATTATGCTATCTCTTCATCTTTTTGTTCTGTTTTTGTTGTTTTTCTTAATTTTTTGACCTTATGATTCTGAAGAGACTCTATAGAAGCACTTTTTTTATTTTCAACCATTTCAGGCGTGACTTTAATCTCACTTATGTCATCTCTTGAAGGAACTTCATACATAATATCAAGCATAATTTCTTCAACGATAGACCTTAAAGCCCTTGCGCCGGTTTTTCTCTTAAGCGCTTCAACCGCAATAAGCCTTATAGACTCATCTTCAAAATGAAGGTCAACATCATCCATTTTCAGAAGTTCCTGATACTGCTTAAGTATCGCATTCTTAGGTTCTGTAAGTATTTGAACCAGAGCTTTTTCGTCTAACGGATCAAGAACTGCATAAACAGGAACTCTTCCGATAAATTCAGGAATTAAACCGAATTTGATTAAATCATCAGGAACCATATTTTTAAGCATTTTAGAGGCAATAAGCTCTCTTTCGTAAGCAGCTTTCGGACTTGTAGTACCAAAGCCAACAAGTTTGCTTGTACCGGCTCTTGCTTCAACAATTTTTTCCAGCCCTACAAAAGCGCCGCCAACGATAAACAAAATATTACCTGTATCAATCTGAATAAATTCCTGATGAGGATGTTTTCTTCCGCCTTGAGGAGGAACATTTGCAACAGTACCTTCGATCATTTTTAAAAGAGCCTGTTGAACACCTTCACCGCTTACATCTCTTGTGATACTAGGGTTTTCAGATTTTCTTGCAATTTTATCAATTTCGTCAATATAAATAATTCCTCTTTCAGCTTTTGCCGCATCATAATCAGCACTTTGATAAAGCCTTAAAAGAATATTTTCAACGTCATCACCAACATAACCTGCTTCCGTCAAAGTTGTAGCATCAGCTACAGCAAACGGAACATCAAGCATTTTAGCCAGAGTCTGAGCAAGAAGAGTTTTTCCGCTTCCTGTCGGTCCTACAAGCAAAATATTGCTTTTTTGTATTTCTACATCCTGATTTTTATTGTCAGCAGTAGATAAATTATGGTTTATTCTTTTGTAATGATTATAAACAGCAACCGCAAGCTGTTTTTTTGCGTCATCCTGTCCGATTATATGCTGATCAAGATATGATTTAACTTCATGAGGCTTGGGCACTTCAGCCAATTTTGGCGCCTCAATGTTTTCTTCTTTTTCTTCACCGGAATCAAGAAATTCTTCATCAAGAATCTCGTTACAGAGATC
Source organism: Candidatus Melainabacteria bacterium GWA2_34_9 (assembly GCA_001784535.1). Classification (GTDB taxonomy): domain Bacteria; phylum Cyanobacteriota; class Vampirovibrionia; order Gastranaerophilales; family UBA9971; genus UBA9971. Next base: position 7,738 of record MFRJ01000097.1, on the reverse strand, counting down.
GACACACTCATCACATATATATACTTCGGGACCGGCTATTAATTTTTTAACCTGATCCTGCGTCTTGCCGCAAAAAGAGCATTTTAAGCGACTGTCATCTCTTTTGGCCATAAATTAAGTTTCTCCTGTTTTAAAAACTAAAGATCGTCTTTAGAAACTTCTTTCTTTTCGATTTTAGTTATTACTTTGTCAACCATTCCATATTCTAAAGCTTCTTCAGGGGTCATAATATAATCCCTGTCTGTGTCTTTTTCGATTTTTTTGAAACTTTGCCCTGTATGCTTAGCAAGAAGCTCGTTAAGGGTACGTTTAATTCTTCCGATTTCAGCAGCCTGAATCTGAATATCAGTTGCCTGACCCTGCGCACCGCCTAATGGCTGGTGAATAAGGATTCTTGAATGAGGAAGAGCCATACGTTTTCCCGGAGTTCCAGCTGAGAGAAGGAAAGCACCCATACTTGCAGCTTGACCAAGACATATTGTATTTACATCCGCTCTTATATGCTGCATTGTGTCAAAAATAGCTAAACCTGCCGTTACGCTGCCACCGGGACTGTTAATATAAAGCATGATATCCTTTTCAGGATTTTCCGAGTCAAGAAGCAACAACTGTGCAACCACAAGGTTGGCTATCATATCATCAATAGGCGTTCCAAGAAAAATTATTCTTTCTCTTAATAATCTTGAGAAAATATCAAAAGATCTTTCTCCTCTGCTTGATTGTTCAATTACTACAGGCACAAATCCCATTTGTAATCACCTTTCTATGAATAGACTAATATTTACATTAAACTTTTGCTAAAGTGTCTTCAATATATTTTACTTCATTATTCTCAAGAAGATAATTAATTATTTTTTGGCTCATTATTTGTTGAGATAATCCCTGAGCAAGAGCCGGATTTTGAGCCATTTGTTCATAAATAGCCTTTTCATCAGAATTATAAGTTCTTGCAAGTTCTCTTACTTTTTCTAAAAAATCTTCTTCAGTAAGCTGAATATTTTCTGTTTTTGCCACAGCGCTAAGAACAAGACTTGTTCTTACACGTTTTGCAGCTTCTTCTCTTAGACTGTTCCAAGTATTCTCATGTCCTTGCTGTTCAAGAACCTGATCCCATGAAATTCCCTGACTTTTAAATCTTGCCTGAATTTCTTCAAGAAGTGTTTTAGCTTCTCTATTAACCATTGAATCAGGAATATCAACTTTAGCTGAATCAACAATTTTTTCAAGAATTGCTTTTTCGGTTCTTATTTTATTTTCATTTTCTCTTGTTTTTTCAAGATATTTTGCCATATCGGCTTTAAGATCTTCAAGAGTCTGGAAAGGACCGACCTTTTGTGCAAGTTCATCGTTTATTTCTGGAGTAATTTTCTTTTTAATTTCATTAATTTTTATTTTAAATTCAGCGGGTTTTCCTGATAAAGCTTTGTCTTGATAATCTTCAGGGAAAGTTACATTAATTGTAAACTCTTCTCCTATACTTTTACCGACAGTTTGTTCTGCAAAAC
>MFRJ01000097.1:0-6222 GCA_001784535.1 Candidatus Melainabacteria bacterium GWA2_34_9 | reverse complement strand
TGACTGTTTGAAAGGTCAAGCTGTTGATTTTTTCCGGCGCCACCTTTTATAGGTTCACCGTTAACTGTTCCCGTAAAATCAATTATGACTATATCAGTAACTTCCGCAGGTCTGCCGACTATTGGTTCAAGAGTAGCAAACTTTTCGGAAAGCAATTTTAATTCTTTATCAATCACATCATCAGAATGCTTGAATTCAGGAACTTCAATTACCTGTCCTTTGTGGTTCACAAGGTTAACTTCAGGCTTAATTTCCAATCTTGCTGTAACTGAAACAGGTTTGCCCAGTTCAAAATTATAATTTTCAACAACAGGTTCTGTTGCAAGATCAAACTGATGCTCGCTTATTAAATCAGCAAATATATTCGGCAAAAGAGCATCAAGTACTCTTTGCTGAATTCTTCCAACGCCGACATGTTTCTCTATCATGGAGCGTGGAGCTTTACCTTTTCTAAATCCGGGGATGTTAATGTTTTCGCCTGTTTTTCGGCATGCCTTGTTGTACTCTTGCGCAGCCACGTCAGCATCAATTTCAATGCTAAGTTTAAATAAGTTATTTTCCTGCTTTTCCAAATTTACTTTCATAATTTATTTTCTCTTTTATACTGATTATCGCTATTTATTTTACTTTTTCGGATTTTTTATAATTTTCCATTTTCAATAGTACACTTTAAACAATCTAAAGTAAATCTTTCTTGAACCGAACGTTACTTTAAGCCCAATTTATAATTCAACTTCAGAATCAAATTATAATAAAAATTTTTATACAAGAACTCGAACTATTGAAGGATATTTTATTCTTACAATATAAATCAAAAAGAGCAGGGTATTCTGCTCTCTTTTTATAAAATCTAAAATTTATTTCCAATAAAAAAAGCGGGAAACGAGATTCGAACTCGCGACCCCCTCCTTGGCAAGGAGGTGCTCTACCACTGAGCTATTCCCGCAGATTAATATAAATTATACATGCGAAAAATTTATTTACAATACCTTCTTCTTATTCCTGTTTTGTCCTTGAAGAAACAAGCTTAATATCGGATATTTTACTGTATTTATTTCCAAGCATAATCTTTTCCGCATCTTCAAGAATTTTCACCACTTCATAACCGTTAAGTCCGTCACTTCTTGGCTTAATTCCATTTTCTATGCAGCTGAGAAAATGCTGACACTCAAGCTTTAAAGGTTCTATTTCAATATAATCAGGGGTCTCGACAATTCTTTTTTCCTGAGAAAAATTATCATAAACCACAAGCTTGTTTTCAGACAAAGTATCATCAAGAACCGCAGTAGCCCTGGTGCCTCTTACAATAAGAACAACTCTCTTAATAGGATGAATCCAACTGTCACTTAAATGCACGAGAACATCATCCTCAAAATTAACATCTATATGCGAAATATCAATAATTCCGTCGTTATTTACAGAACAGCCAACCGCTGATTGAACACTTAAAGGCTTTCTATCAATAACATACGCCGCCATGGAAAGATCATGCGGGGTTAAATCCCACATTACACTTCTGTCATTCCTGAAAAAGTTAACATTAAGCCTGTCGCTCTGAACATATTTAATATCGCCGAGAACACCTTCTTTAATCAAGGATTTTAGTCTTGTAACGGCAGGGTGATAAAGCAATAAATGCCCTACCATTAGAACAAGCCCCTTTTCTTCTGCAAGTTCGTTTAACTCTTGAGCTTCAACGCTGCTTGTTGCAATAGGTTTCTCAACATAAACGTTTTTTCCAGCCTCAAGAGCTTTTTTTACAAGCTTATAGTGAGTATGGCTTGGAGTTGCAATCACAACGCCTTTTATTTCGTCCATTTTTAGGACATCATCAAAATCACTTACGCATTTAACCCCTTTATATTGGGACGAAATAGCACAAAGTGTGTCTGTATCCATATCACAAACACTATGTAAAGCCTCGAGGTTGTAAAAATTTCTTACGAGATTTCTACCCCAGACGCCACAACCAAGTACCGATACTTTAACTCCATTAACACTCAAAACTTTTATACTCCTGAAAGTTTACTCTTTCAGTGTAAAAAATAAAGAAAATTAGTCAACAAATACATAAAATAAAGTCACAAATTTTAATTTTAATTGAAAACAAATACCTTCTTGTTGAAACAAAATTATAAAGCAACTAAAATTAAAACTGAAAGAAAGAAGTTTACAAAAATGTCGCAATTTAGAAAACCATTTATCCAATCAAGGCGTGATGCGTGGGTTGAAATAAATCTTGCACACATTGAACATAATATTAAAGTTTTAAAAGACTTTACTTCTTCTGATACAAAGTTTCTTGCGGTTGTTAAGGCAGATGCATATGGACATGGCTCCACAATGACAGCACCTACTCTTCTGGCATCAGGTGTTGATATGCTTGGAGTAGCTTCCGTAGATGAAGGAATACAACTAAGACAGTCAGGTATAATCTCTCCGATACTTGTTCTGGGTTCAACTCCGGAATGGGCTATTACTTCCGCCACCGAACACGAAATACAAATTTCTATATTTACTGATAGCCATATTAATGCCTGTATAGAAACTTATAACAGGCTAAAGAAAAAACCACAAGTTCATATAAAAGTTGACACCGGCATGAATAGAATAGGGCTTTCTTATAAAGATGCTCCTGATTTTATAAACAAAATTTTAAACACTAGACAGATCCAATTAAAAGGTGTTTTTTCTCATCTTGCCTGCGCAGAATGTTTAGATAAAAGCGAAATTCAAAAACAAAAATGGTTAGAGACAACCAAAGAATTGAATAATAAAAATATCTTGAAACATCTTGTTAACACAGCAGGATTAATAAGCTATAAAAACATGCACTATGACATGGTAAGAGCAGGAATAGGAATTTACGGACTTATACCTGATTTAAATCCGTATATAATAAATAAACCGGAATTAAAACCCGCTATGAGCCTCAAAGGAAGAATTATCTTCCTTAAAGAAATAGAAAAAGAAAACGGTGTAAGTTACGGACATAGTTTTGTAACAGAAAATGAAGTTACAAAAATCGCTACAATTCCTATAGGATACGCTGATGGAGTCCCAAGAAACCTTTCAAACAAAATTTACGGACTTATAAACGGACAAAAAGTAAAACAAATAGGCAATATAACAATGGATCAAATGATGTTTGATGTATCAAATGTTAACATTGTCGAAACAGGCGATATAATTACACTTATAGGACATGACGAAAATGAGTCAATTCAAATTGACGAATGGGCAAACCTGCTTGGCACAATAAATTATGAACTGACATGTCAGCTAAAAGTCCGTCTTCCAAGAATTTACACAAGAGATGAGTGATAAATTAAAGGTTTTACCTTAACTGTTCGATAATAAGTGAAAAATATATTTTATTTTTATGATTGATATAAACCCCCATATTATAGTAAAATAGGTAATTGGAGTTTGTTTATTTTCTTTATTCTAGAATTTTGGAGATATATATGTTTGAACGTTTTACCGAAAAAGCAATTAAAGTAATTATGCTGGCACAGGAAGAAGCACGTAGGTTAGGTCACAACTTTGTTGGCACAGAACAAATCCTGTTAGGGCTTATTGGCGAAGGAACAGGAATAGCCGCTAAAACTTTAAAAGCCATGGGCGTTAACCTTAAAGATGCCCGAATAGAAGTTGAAAAAATCATAGGACGAGGCTCAGGTTTTGTCGCAGTAGAAATTCCTTTTACACCAAGAGCAAAACGTGTACTGGAATTGTCATGGGATGAAGCAAGACAACTAGGACATAATTATATCGGAACAGAACATCTTCTCTTGGGCTTAATCAGAGAAGGCGAAGGTGTTGCAACAAGAATTCTTGAAAATCTCGGTGTTGATCTTAATAAAGTAAGAAGCAATGTTATAAGAATGCTTGGAGAAACCAGAACAGGCGCTCCAACTTCCTCTACAGCAGCAAGCGGAGGAAGAAGCAAAACCCCTACTCTTGACGAATTCGGCACAAATCTTACACAGGCAGCACAGGAACAACGCCTTGACCCTGTTGTAGGAAGAGAAAAAGAAATTGAAAGATTAATTCAAATTTTAGGTCGCCGTACAAAAAACAATCCTGTTTTAATAGGCGAACCGGGTGTTGGAAAAACAGCTATTGCTGAAGGTCTTGCTTTGAGAATAGTAAACTGTGAAGTTCCTGAATTTCTTGAAGATAAAAGAATTGTCCAGCTTGACATGGGTCTTTTGGTCGCAGGTACAAAATATAGAGGCGAATTTGAGGAAAGACTCAAAAAAATTATGGACGAAATAAGAGGAGCAGGAAACGTAATCCTCATAATCGATGAAATGCATACATTAATAGGTGCCGGTGCCGCAGAAGGTGCTATTGATGCTGCTAATATTCTTAAACCTGTGCTTTCAAGAGGCGAATTACAGGTAATAGGTGCTACAACTCTCGACGAATACAGAAAACACGTCGAAAAAGATGCCGCACTAGAAAGAAGATTCCAGCCTATATACATAGAACAGCCTTCTGTTGACGAGGCTATCGAGATTATTAAAGGCTTAAGAACTAAATATGAAGAGCATCATAAACTTATAATTTCTGATGCCGCAATAGAAGCTGCTGTTAAACTTTCTGACAGATATATTACAGACAGATTTCTCCCTGATAAGGCTATTGATCTTATTGACGAAGCCAGCTCAAGGGTCAGACTTCAGGCAAGTTCACTGCCGCCTGAAGGAAAAGAAATTGAAAAAGAGCTTAAACAGGTTATCAAAAACAAAGAACAATCTATCAGAAATCAGGAATTTGAGAAAGCAAGCCAGTTAAGAGATACCGAAGCTGAACTTAAAGATAAAATCAGAGAAGTTTCTCAAAAATGGAAAACTGAACAGGAAGCTAATAAATCTGTAGTTACAGAAGAAGAAATCGCAATAATTATAAGCACATGGACAGGTGTTCCGGTTACAAAACTTACAGAAACAGAGACTGAAAGACTTCTTAAACTCGAAGAGCTTCTTCATGCCAGAGTTATTGGACAGCATTCCGCTGTTGTTGCAATTTCAAAAGCAATAAGAAGAGCCCGTGTCGGTCTCAAAAGTCCAAACAGACCAGTTGGAAGTTTTGCTTTCTGCGGACCTACCGGTGTTGGTAAAACAGAACTTGCAAAAGCTCTTGCAGAATCAGTATTTGGCTCCGAAGACAATATAATAAGAGTCGATATGTCAGAATACATGGAAAAACATGCTGTAAGCAAACTTATAGGCTCTCCTCCGGGATATGTCGGATATAATGAAGGCGGACAGCTTACAGAAGCAGTAAGAAAGAAACCATATTCTTTAGTTTTATTCGACGAAATTGAAAAAGCCCATCCTGATGTATTCAACATGCTGCTTCAAATTCTTGATGACGGAAGACTTACCGATTCAAGAGGACGCGTTGTCGATTTCAAAAACACAATTATAATAATGACAAGCAACGTCGGCGCCAGAACCATGGAAAATCAGTCAAAATTAGGCTTTGCTGTTGCTGAAAATGAAGAAAGCGACAGATACGAAAAGATGAAAGATACTGTAATGGAAGAACTGAAAAAAGCCTTCCGTCCTGAATTTCTCAATAGACTCGATGATATCATTGTCTTTGCACATCTTACAAAACCTGAAATCAGGCAAATCGTGGACATTATGCTTTCAGACCTTATCAAGAGACTTACTACTCAAGAAATCAAGGTTGAAGTTATTGACGAGGCAAAAGATTATCTTGCAGAAGAAGGCTACAGCCAGACTTATGGCGCAAGACCTCTCAGAAGACTTATCCAGAAAAAAATCGAAGATCCGATTGCAGAAGAAATTCTTACCGGAATGTACAAAGAAGGCGACTTATTAAAAGTCAAACTTGAAGGTAAGAAAATTGTTTTTGAAAGAATTGAGGGAACTCCAATCAAAAAAGAAGAACTCGAAATAGAATCAAAAGAAACTCCAGCAACTTCTTCTGATGTTAAAGTTTCTAAAGAACAAGTAGAATAATTTGGTCGAAGGAGCAAATTATGCCGGGTAAAGACCTAAGTATAAAATTACTAAAAGAATTAATCCAAAATCCTAAAATTGGAGAAATTCTTTTGCATTACAAAAAAATAACCATTGAACAATTATGCGCAGGACTGGAGCAGCAAAAACAACAAAATCTTCCACTTGGGCAGATACTAATACAAATGAATATTATCACCGAGAATGAGCTTATCGAGCTATT
>MFRJ01000096.1:33283-36808 GCA_001784535.1 Candidatus Melainabacteria bacterium GWA2_34_9 | reverse complement strand
ATGAAAAAAACTTTGATGTTCTTGAAAAATATGCCATTTCGGAAAATCATTGCTCAACATTACCGTTTTTCCTTAAAAAACTCAAAGAAACAAAACCTGCTTTTGTAAAAGGGCAAATCACTGGACCTTTTACCTTTGGGACTTCTCTTGTAGACAGGGATAAAAAATGTATCTTTTATGACGAAACCCTTAAAGAGATTGCTTTAAAAGGACTTACTTTAAAAGCTTTGTGGCTAATGAAAAAATTCAAAGAAGTTTCACCTGACAGCCAGCCGATTATCTTTATGGATGAGCCGACAATGTCCCAGTATGGAGCTTCGGCTTTTATTACCGTAAAAAAAGAAGATGTCATAAATAGTATAAAAGAAATATCTTCTGTTTTACAAGAAAACGGGGCGCTTGTAGGAATTCATTGCTGCGGAAAAAGTGACTGGTCTTTAATTACAGAAAGCGGCGTTGATATTCTTAACTTTGACGGGTTTTATTTTGGTGAAAGTTTAAGCCTTTTCAGCAAAGAAATGGATGCTTTCCTTAAAAGAGGCGGCAAAATCGCATGGGGAATCATTCCTACTCTTGATATAGACTCTCTTGAAAGTGCCAATATGGAAATACTGGCAAATAAATTCGAAGAAGCAAAAACTTATCTTGTAAATAAAAGTATTGACGAGATATTAATCAACGAAAACGCGATCATAACACCTTCCTGCGGTGCGGGAAGCCTTACTGAAGCACAGGCGGAAAAAGCCATGAGATTAACTTCAGAGCTGGCAGTATTTTTGAGGGATAAATATCAAGCATGACAGTAACTATTGCAGTAGTAGGAAAAAGCGGCAGCGGAAAAACAGCATTTACTCACTCACTTTTTACAGCTTTACACAATGAATATAAAGAAAAATCAATATTGCTTGTTGATAATACATTAGGCAGAGATTTAGCAGCTATTTTTGGTCTGGATGTAAAGAATACAATTCATTCTATAAGAACAGGGAAATATGTTTACAGTTCCCCAATCCACGAAGGAATGAAAAAAAGTGAACTTATCGAATGGATGCTGAATGAAATAATTATAAACCTTTCCAGTGAAGCAGGAGGTACTGATTTACTGGTTTCAGGTCCTGTTTTTACAGAAGAATGTACATGTGTTACCGCCCGATATATTAAAGACGCTATGAAAAAGCTGATTAAAAGCTACGACATCGTTATTATTGACTGTGAGTATGACTTGAGCTATGTAAACCAGCTTGTAAATTATTATCCTGATGTAACTCTTGTTCTAGCCGAACCGACGGTTACATCTGTGCATTCAGCGATAAAAATAAGAGAATCATCCATGAAATATGCTACTCCGGGTCAAATTGGAGTAGTTTTGAACAAAGTAAAGAGTTCGAGCATACCCGAAGACATCACAGCCTTAATGATGGAGTATGATTTCGATATACTCGGCGTTCTGCCTTACGAAGAAGAGCTGGAAACAGAAGATGTAACACATGGCTCTGATTCACTCGGTCATGAAGCGCAGGAATTGATTTTCAGATTAAATTTACCTTTCTGGGACAACTAAAAAGGAGAAAATTCATGGCAGTTTTAATTAAAGGCAAGGATTTATCCACAAAAATTGTTGAAAAAATCAGACATGAAGTCTTAAACTATGATAAAAAACCAACTCTGGTTGTTATAATTGTTGGCAATAATCCCGCCAGCCAGATTTATGTATCAAAGAAAAAACATACAGCTGAGTTGACAGGCTTTAATTCTAGGGTTATTGAGCTGGAAGAGTCTATAAGTCAGAAAGATCTCGAAAAACAAATTGAAATCCTAAATCAGGACAAAAATGTTAACGGAATTTTAGTTCAGATTCCTCTGCCAAAACATATTAATACTTATAACATTATTGAAAAAATCCTTCCTGAAAAAGATGTGGACGGTTTTCATCCTATAAATATCGGCAGACTTGCGATAGGACTAAAACCTTATGCGGTTTCCTGCACTCCTCAAGGAATAATAAAACTTCTTGAGGAAAACAATATTGAAATAGAAGGAAAGCATGCTGTTATAATAGGGCGTTCCAATATTGTAGGAAAACCTCTTTCTTATTTGCTTCTTAACAGAAATGCAACCGTAACAGTTTGTCACAGCAAGACAAAAAACCTCAGTGATGTATGTTCTCAGGCTGATATTCTTGTTGCAGCAGTCGGAATTCCGAAATTTGTAAAATCTGAATGGGTTAAAGAAGGAGCAATAGTTATAGATGTAGGAATTAACAGAATGGAAAATAATAAACTTATCGGTGATATTGATTTTGAAGAAGTCGAAAAAAAAGCCGGCTATATCACGCCTGTTCCAGGTGGAGTAGGACCTATGACAATAGCCATGCTTCTTTCAAACACTTTAGAATTGTTTAAATTGCAGAATAAACTGGAGGCATAATGAAATTAATCGGCGAAAATATACATATAATCTCTAAAAAAACTCGAGAAGCCATAGAAAACAGAGATACATCCTATATTTTGGATATGGCAAAAAGGCAGGCAGCGGCAGGAGTTGACTGGATAGACTTAAATATCGGTCCTGCAAGAAAAGGCTGGGCAGGGACAATGGAATGGCTCACCTCGGAAATTCTTAAAGAAATTCCTAATGTGAAACTATCTTTTGATTCTACAAATTCCGCTGAACTTGAAGCAGGAATTAAACTGGTTTCCAACCCGCAAGATTGCATCTTAAACAGTGCAAGCGGCGATCCTGAAAGGCTTGAAAACATGACAAAGCTTGCCGCTAAATACGGAAGCCACCTCATAGCGCTTACTTTGAGCAATGAAACAGGAATTCCTAAAGATCCCGATGGCAGGCTGGAAATTGCCTATATGATTCTTGATAAAACAGCAGAACTAGGGATTGACAATACAAAAATTTTACTGGATCCGCTTGTTTTGCCGGTAAATGTCGACCAATCCCAAATAATGGCAGCTCTTGATTCTATAAGAGTATTTAAAGAGTCTTTTGATCCGCCTGTGATGACGACCATAGGACTTTCTAATGTGTCAAACGGAAGCCCGAAAGAAATGAGACCATTAATTAACAGGATTTTTGCCGTTATGGCAATGGGATGCGGTCTTGATTCCGCTATTGCCGACGCTTTTGACACAGAACTTTTAAGAGCTATCAAAGTTGTTTCTTCTCAAACCCCTCAAAAAGAATCAGACAGCCTCTTAATCAATCTACATAACCTGATGCAGAAATTTGGCGAGTTTGAAGACCTTTCTTACAATAAAGATAATCCTGAAGAAGTGGCGATTTATAAGACAGCAGAGATTTTATTCAACAAAAACATTTATGCCCACAATTATTTAGGCTAACTTTTACTGCTTATTACTGTTTGTTCCTTAATACGTTAAGCACACTATCAAGGTCTTTTGTTACTCTTAACATATCAATACTTTCATTATACAAAACATGGCCGCGTTTAACAGGCTCAATTTTGTCTGCCAGAATAATTATTCTGCTTAATACATCTAAATTGTCTATATC
>MFRJ01000096.1:18740-33269 GCA_001784535.1 Candidatus Melainabacteria bacterium GWA2_34_9 | reverse complement strand
GATATCTTATAGCGTTTAGAACTTCATAGTCTTGGATACCAAGTTTTTTCTCTGCCATTAACATTCCTATAGGCGCATGAAGATTTTTAATATTATCCCTTTTGTCTTCATAGAATATCAATTCTGGTTCTAAAAGTTCTATTCCCAGTTGTTCCAATCTATTATTTAATTTTTCAAATTTTTCTCTAGTAATTGTTTTTAAAATTTTCTTTACCGGCGTTTTGGCAATATCATGAAGCAATCCAACAAGTCTTGCTTTTATTGGATCAGTATAATCAATTATCATGGCTATTTCTTCAGCTGCAACTCCTGTGCTTATTGAATGTTGATATCTTTTTTCATGCTTTCTGAAGTAAAATTTCAACCATTCTCTAACGAGCTGCAATATTTCTTCTGTTAAAGGCTTACTGCTACCAAAATGCATTTTTATTTGTTGTATAGCAGGTACAGAGATTTCTGGCAATGTTTTAATAGGATTTGTATGAAATCCTGACGTTACGTTATTAGCTTTATATAATTGAATTGCCATTTTTAGACCTTAACGTATTTAAGTTCGAATCTGGTTATTTTAAGACACATCAATATAATGTTTAAAAATAAAAAAAATTGCGTTTTAAATGACAAATGTTAAGTTTTTTAAGCATAAAATAACCTGCGGTAAAAACTGCAGGTTATTTTAATTTTTGATTTATTTAATACTATTTTAAAATTGTACTGTTTGTTAAATCAACTCTGATAGGCTGTTTAAGTTTTACATAAATCTGGTCGCCCTCTTTTAAAGTGATTTTTCTTCCTTTTATCACGAAGTTAATCGCTTTTTGATACCATTTGTATGTTTTAGTGGGTAAATCAACACTTCCGGGGAATTCTGTTTTTTGTCTTCTTACTGTATTTATATTTTGAGCTTCAAATACAGCTTTAGCGTTTCTAATAAAATATTTTGCAGGAAGCAAATCTGTAATTTGACCGCTTATATAAGTACCTTTTGCAATTAAAAGATAATTATCTTTTGTGACAAGATTTTCCTTAACTTCTGTAACAAAAACTCTTTCTTGTAGTTTATTTTGGCTGTTTACACCACCAAAAAGTGCAACAGGAAGTAATGTTCCAGCAGGTATGGTAGCAATAGTTCCATCGAGGCTTACAGGATCAATAACTGTTCCTTGTGCTACTATAGGCTGCATTGCAAGTGCAAGTTTAGCATTAGGATGTTTAAGAGCTGCTTTTCTCATGTTATAAAGACTTACTGCAAGTTCTGCTCTGGAAATTTTTGAATCAGGAGCAAAAAGATTCGGAGTTGCAGGATTATGAGCAGTTACTTTTAACAACTCGGCTTTTCCTGCGCTGATAACAGCCCATGATGGAATTTGTGCCACATCCTTATATACTTTTAACGCTTTTTTTGCCTGTGCTTCTGTTATATTACTTGTTTCAACTGATGCAATCATCATATAAACAGCGTCAGATTTAGTAATATTGTCATCAGGATGAAAAGTTCCATCAGCATAAACTTTTAACAAATCAAAACTTTGTGCTTTTTGAATTAAATCATAAGCCCAATAATTTAAAGGAACATCGCTAAAATAGTAAATTTCCTTTAAGATACAGTTTTCCTGCCCTAAAGCTTTAACTACCATCGTAGCAAATTCGGCTCTTGATACAGGCTGATCAGCCTTAAAGGTTTCATCAGGATAGCCAATAACAACATCATCCTTTGAAAGTGTTTGAATTTGCGGTGAAGCCCAGTGATTTTTGTCCAGATCCGAATAAGTTTTTGCGCAAACGCTGTTAATAAAAAGCCCCGCAAAAACAAGTGCTGTTAACACTTTTGCAATGTTTTTCATTTTTACTCTCCCAGTTTATTGACACTAAATCCATGTATTTTTTTATTAAAACTAAAAAGTTTGTATTGATTATATCAGATTTATTTTTTGTCGGTAAAAGATTTTTTGGCGGAAGAAACAAATAATCTTTCCATTTTTCTAAGAAATTTAATTATTCTTGCTTCTTTATGTTTCATGATCGGATCGACCAGAATAGTAATGATTCCTAATCTATGTCCTACCCAAATATCTGTAAGTGGTCTGTCACCAACCATAACAACCTGTGAAGGAATCAAATCAAGGTCTCTTAATGCCTGAATAGCAGCTTTTCTCCTGGGTTTGCCGGCTTTCTCAAAAGCTATACACCCGATTTGCTCACCAGCCTGTTTAACATAAGATTTATCGGGATTATTGCTCAAAATTGCTATTTGAAAGTCTTTTTTAGCTTTGATAATCCATTCTGCTATATCCTCAGGCAAAACGCAAGTTTTGGGAGGCATAAGCGTATTATCAAGATCAAATATCAAACCTTTAATATTTTCATCTATGAGTTCTTCAAGATTTATATCGGTGACACGATTAACTATGTACGTAGGCTTCAGTCTTAATGGCATTATAATTCGGTTCTTTCTGTCTAACAATTCCCCATTCCCAGTCTTCTGGGGAATTTTCTATATTTAATTTAATACAAACTTCATCATTTGTGTTGGCGACTTCCATTTTTTCTCCAAATTCGCCGGTTATTTCAAGAATTTCTGTTGATGCTTGAAAAGATGGAGTTATAAAATCAACAATTTCACCTGATTTTAGCTGGTTTTTGGCTTTTATTTTAAAAGTATTATTATCAATTTTTTCAAGCATCACTCCCTGAAAAACCGATTTCAAAGTGCTTTTACTGGCTTTGTAATCATAATGACTGCTGTCAGGAGTTTCAAGCAAAAATCCTTTTGTAAAGCCCCTGTTTCCTGCATTAGAAAGCTCTTCATAAATTTCTTCTATATTTATAGACCTTCCTTCATAATGTGCATTAATTGCTTTTTTATAGGTTTTAGCCACTAATGCGGCATAATACATGCTTTTTGTCCTGCCTTCAATCTTGAACGAGCAGACTCCTGCATTAATTAAATCGGGAATATGTTCAATCAGCGAAAGATCTTTAGGATTTAAAATATATGTACCGTGCTGATCTTCGGTAATTTCGTATTCTTCTCCGGGTCTTTTACTTTCAATAAGACTGTATTTCCATCGGCATGGCTGAGCACATGCACCCTGATTGGATTTTCTTGTATTATTCGTCATATAGTCGCTCAACAGACATCTTCCTGAATAAGCGACGCACATAGAGCCATGTACAAGAACTTCCAGCTCTATATCAGGAACTTTATTTGCGATTTGCTCTATTTCTTTTAGTGAAAGCTCTCTTGCTAAAATTATTCTCGTTGCACCCAAGTCTTGCCAGAATTTTACGGATTCATAATTTAAAACATTTGCCTGTGTGCTTATATGCATAGGAACATCCGGCAAATATCTTTTTATAAGCGAATAAAATCCGGGATCTGCAAAAATTATGCCGTCTGGTTTAGCATCTGCCAGCAATTCCATGAGCGGCGGAAGTTTTTCCATAATTTCATTGTTCGCAAACACATTAAGCGTAACATAAGCACTAGCGCCCATTTTGTGAGCGGTTTCTATAGAATTTTTTATATTATCATTTGTTATAATATTTCCTGTTTTTGGGCTTCTAAGGCTAAAATCAGCCGTTCCTAGGTAAACAGCATCGGCTCCGTATGCAATAGCATACTGCATCTTTTCCAAATTTCCGGCCGGTAGCAAGAGTTCTGCGCGTTTCATATTACTTTCTCAATTCAGATTGTTATTATTGTAAGCTTTTACTAATTACACAGTTTATCAAAAATAAAAAAATAAGACTATTTAAAAAAATAGATAATTTTTGTTATTATTGCTATAATTAACTGCAAAATAAAATTTTATCTTAGTCCCCGTTTAAATTTATTATGCCTGTTTTTGGTCTAGTGTTATCCATAAATTATTTCACGTTTTAATAAATCCAAAAACAAATCTTGATTAGGTATAAATTCCATTATATTTATAAATTCAGGTTTTTTATAAAATGCATATAAGTAAACACTCAAAATTAGTTAAAAAAATATTACAGTTAATAACATCAGAAAAATTTTCCGCTGTTTTAATACTGCTTGTAAGTGTTATTGTTTTGACTGGACTGTTAGCCAGCCGTTACTACCTATTTCAAAACATAGTAGATAACGGAATGAGCAAGGTTGATGTTATAGCGTCAAAAAATATTCAAGTTGAAGATCCTGACAAAATTGAAATGGAAAAGCAGGAAGAAGCTGCAAAAATCAAACCTGTGCTAAGACCAAGTCAGGATGGCATAGATGAATACATCCGAAAAAACCTCGGAGAGCTTCTTAATTCTATAAAAGAAGTTAGGGAAAAAAGTGCAAGTGATTCTGCCAAAAGAACTGAAATTAAAGAATTATTAGAAATTGCAGAAGATAACTATTTTATAAATAATTCTATTGACTACTTATTTAAATCATCAGAAAGCGGATATGCCAGAATAGCAAGCGAATCCCTTAATTCTTTAAACGGAATTCTTGATGAAGGGCTTTCTGATTCTGATTTTATAGCAAAAAGAAGTGACATTTTAAATAACAATATAAGGATTTCTCTTCCTAAAACTCAAAAAAGAGCCATCTTCCTTGTTCTAAATAAAATACTTGAGCCAAACATGACTGAAGACAAAATTGCAACTGAACTTGAAAGGCAAAAGGCAATTAATCAAGTTAAACCCATTTATTCAAACTTCAAAAAAGGTGATATTATTGTTTCTGTGGGAGATAAAATAACCAGAGTTCAAAAAGCCGCCTTAAAAAAAATAGGGTATAATGTTGCCCAAATTGACTTCCTGGGACTTTTTGGTATTTTTTCACTTGTAAGTTTATGTATTTTTACACTCGCATATTATCTTATTAATTTTGACTCAAAATTTTTAAAACCCTGTTATCTTTGTCTTATTGCTCTTTTGACAGGAACAGTAACATTATTTGCTGTATTTTTGCCGCCTGACATACCTGTTTATGTAATACCAATACCAGCTATAGCAATGCTTTTAACTATATTTACAAGCTCTAGAATCTCTATGCTAGTGACAATACTAATCATAATAATGCTTGGTGTCGCACTTCAGTATCAGACAGCTGATATTTTCGTCTTTTTACTTGGCGCGCTAATAGCAATCTTTACTTCAAATTCCGTTAATTACTACAGAAGAATGGATATAGTAAGATCAGGCTTTGATGTTGGTCTTATTCAAACATTTGTAATCCTTTCAATCTTCTTACTGCAAAACGGAACAGATAATATTGACATTACTGCACTTGTGAAAAGCATTTTTCTGGGATTTGCAAACGGTCTTGGAAGTGGAATCATAGCTCTCGGCTCATTACCGCTTATTGAAAGTGCATTTAAGATAATTACACCTTACGGGCTTGCTGAATTAGCTGATCACAACCAGATTTTATTGAGAAGATTACAGTTTGAAGCGCCGGGAACTTATCATCACAGTCTTATGGTAAGCAATTTATGTGAAGCAGCAGCTGAAGCCATAGACGGCAATCCTGTTTTAGCAAGAGTAGGAGCTTTTTACCACGACATAGGAAAATTAAAAAGACCTTTATTCTTTATAGAAAACCAGTCATACTTCGGCATTGAAAATCCGCATGAAAAGCTCAATCCTAGGTTAAGCAAGATGGTAATCACCGCCCACCCTAAAGACGGTCTTGAACTTGCCAAAGAATACGGGCTTCCTCCGGTAATTCTTCAGTTTATAATTCAGCACCACGGTGACGGAATCGCTTCTTATTTCTACATGCAAGCTCTTGAACAAGAAGGAGCAGAAAATATTTCCGAAGAACAATTTAGGTACAACAATCCAAAACCTTCTACCAAAGAAATTGCTATTCTTATGCTTGCTGACGCTGTTGAATCAGCTGTTAGGTCAATCAAAACACCTTCTCAGGAAATGATAGAAGATATAGTTGAAAATATTATTAAAGAAAGACTTTATGATGGTCAACTTTCAGAGAGCCCTCTTACCCAGAAGGATTTAAAAGTTGTAGCAGGCGTATTCAAACGCGTTCTTAGAGGTATGCAGCACCATAGAATCAAATATCACCAGAATGTTCTTGAAGAACTTAACCAAAAAACAGCAACTACAAATATAAAACAAATTCAGCAACAGCTTGAAGCTGAAGTTTTGCCGGAAATACCTCCAGAAGAGCAGCCTAAAGAGAATTCTCAACAGTAAATATGAACAAATTTAAAATTTTAATAACCGATAATCAGGATAAATTCAGCATAAATATCGACAAAATAAACGATATTACCTGCAAAATGCTGGATTATATAACTAAAGATGCTGAAATAATAGAATCCACTGTGTTAAATAATTTAGATTTGGCTGAATATACTCTGGAAGTAGACATTGTATTCTGTGATGATGCTGAAATACAAGAATTAAACACCTCATATAGAGGCAAAGATAAGCCAACTGACGTGTTATCTTTCGCGCTTTTTGCCGATAATCCTGATGAGAATTTCATAATAGACAATCAAATTTCTCTCGGGGAAATTATTATTTCGACAGAAACAGCTAAAAAACAGGCGATTGAAAGAGAAAAAACCTTCAATGATGAAATTTATTTCCTTTTAAGCCACGGGATTTTGCATTTGTTGGGGTTTGACCATCCTGATGAAGGAACTCTTGAAGATATGCTTGCACTTCAGCATGAAATGACAGGTTTCGCTGTTAACTAAAGCATATCTGAAGGGTCGACGTCAATCAAAAACTTCACATCAGCTGGAATATTAAGGGTTTTTAGGTAATTTGTTATCATAAAATGCCCGTTCTCGCCCATTGTGTTCTTAATAATTATATGAAACCTGTATTCATCCTTAAGTCTGGAAATAATACATGGAGAAGGACCAAGCACCTCAAGCCTTTCATCTATTCCTCGTAATTCAGTAAGAACCTTGAGTTTATACGCAACTTCTTCCGAGATTTTTCGCGCTTTTGTCTCGTTTTTGGAACTTATAATAAGCCTTATCAGGTAGCTAAAAGGCGGATAGGAAAGATCATTCCTTCCCTGCATCTCATAATTGTAAAAACTCACAAAATCCTGCTCTTTAGCGTGCTGTATCGCAAAATATTCCGGCGAATAAGTCTGGAAATAAACTTTCCCTTTAAAATCCCCCCTACCGGCTCTTCCTGCAACCTGCGTGAGAAGCTGAAAACCTCTTTCTCCTGCTCTGAAATCAGGCATATTGAATAAAGAATCCGCAGATAATACACCAACAAGTGTTACATTTGCAATGTCAAGCCCTTTTGCAATCATCTGTGTTCCGATGAGAACATCAATTTCACCTTGAGTGAAAGCTTCAATGATTTCGATATGAGCATTTTTCTTGGTCATTATGTCGCTGTCAATTCTTGCTGCTCTGGCTTCAGGGAAATTTTTATTGAATAATTCTTCTACTTTTTGCGTTCCAAGTCCTGAATACTTAAACGCGCCGCTGCCGCATTCAGGACAGGTGTTTATAAAATCTCTTTCAAAGTTGCAATAATGGCATCTGAGCTTATTGGTGGTTTTATGAAGTATTAAAGGTATTGAACAGCTTTCGCATTCCGCGACAAATCCACAATTAACGCACTGCCCATAAGTAGAAAAACCGCGCCTGTTTATAAGAAGTATTGACTGCTTGCCTTCTTCAAGATTTTTTTTCAGGTTATGCCTTAATGCTCTTGAAAAAATGCTTTTATTCCCTGTATTAAACTCCTCACGCATATCAAAAACCGTCACGCCTGCCAGTTCTCCACTGCCGAATCTTTCCGGCAAATGCAGTATTCTGTCTGTATTTTTGGCTCTGTAATATGACACAACATCAGGTGTTGCACTGCCTAAAACCAATGCTGACCGTGTTCGTTTAGTTCTCTCAAAAGCAAGCGTTTTCGCATTATATCTCGGCGACGGTGAAGTCTGTTTGTAGCTTGATTCATGTTCCTCGTCAATTATAATAAGCCCAAGATTTTTGACAGGCGCAAATATTGCTGACCTAGCGCCGACAATAATTTTTACTTCTCCGCTTCGTATTCTTTCCCATACGTCAAATCTTTCGCCTTCTGAAATATTACTGTGCCACAGAGCAACTTTGTCAACACCAAACCTTGCTGAAATTCTCTTTGCCAGTTGTGAAGCCAAAAGAATTTCCGGTGCGAGAATTATGACACTTGTGCCTTTTTCCAGAGCAGTTTTAGCCGCATGCAAATAGACTTCTGTTTTTCCCGAACCTGTAATTCCGTAAAGCAACAGAGGCTCCGAGTTATTAGTTTCCATTGAATCCGTAATTTTGCTTAAAGCTTCTTTTTGGTGTTCACTTAAAGTCAAAAACTCATCTTTAGTTTGATTTTCAAAGATTTTCAGAGGATTTCTGTAGATTTCTTTGTCAAAAATCTCTATTTTTCCTGTTTCAGCTATTTTTTTTACAGTAGGAACCGTAGTTTTAGCTTCTTTCAAAAACTCGTTCAGTTTATATTCCCCGCCAAGTTTTTCAAGTTGTTCAATGATTTTATTTTGCTTATCTGTCATCCTGAGCATGTCCCCGCTATCTGCGGGGCGGGCGAAGGATCTGTCCGGTTGACTATTTTCACTATTTGATAGATTCTTCGGGCTAACACCCTCAGAATGACATAAGAATCTTACAAACTTTTCCAGCTTTGGTTTTGCGGATTTTGCTTCAATCAAAGTATTAATTTCTATAATATTAGCCGCTCTTAGTTTTCTCAAAGCCTCATAAAAAGCAGATGATGATATCTTAGTCTTTTTTTGCAAGCTAAAAACACTTATTTCAGGCTTTTCCTTAAGAACAGCAATTACTTTTTCCTGATTGGCATTGAACTTAACATCAGAAAAATTTTCTTTTACTAATGAAACAATTCTTTTAGACTTCGAAAAAAAGTTTGACGGAATTGCACATTCAAGAACATTTTGTAAGTTACAACAGTAATAATTAGCCACCCATTCAGCAAATTGCAGATAATCAAGATCAAAAAACGGTTCAGTATCGAGTATTTCATAAATATATTTTGCTTTTATTTCAGCAGGCAGATAATTGCTAAAACCGACAACAAAAGCATTAACCACCCCCTGATTGCCGAATGGCACCAGTACAGGGAGCCCAATTTTAACTATCTCCTGCAATTCTTCAGGTATAAGGTAGCTAAACGTTCTTGTATCAAGATTTTGGATATCAACTATTACCTGAGCATATTTATTAATAGGAATCAACTCACTCAAGCTCTTTTTGTGCAAGCTCTATAGCTTCTTTTAACTCTTCAAGATGCTCCGGATAAATTGCAACACCCTTTTTAGTAGGAAGCCATGTTGCTCCCGCATCTGTCGTATAAAAAATTCTCAGGTCAAGGAATTTTTTGCCTTTATATTCGCTTAATTGAACCTGGATTTCCTCTGTTGCAGTACGCGGAATTGTCGCTATAACTTTCTTTTCGGACATTTTGCCAATCTCCTTAATTACCTTTGATTTTTCTATTCTATAAAAATCAAACCATAACTACAAATAATTAAACAGTTTGTGAATGTAAATTTTAAATATTTTTTAAATAATTTAATTAAAGAGGGTGACTAAAATGAAATCTGAAATAAAAAGGTATCAAAAACTCCTTGAAATGCAGGAACAAAAAAACGAATATGAAAAACATAGAGGTTTTTCAGGAGAAAAAAGACTTTTTAACATACCTGAAGAATCTGACGAATTTTCTAAAATTGATGAAATTTAGAAGTATATTCCATTTTTCATAGCAAGCAAATATCCTGCTGCTTCCTGATAATTTTTAACTTTAATAACTTTATCTACAATTCCAACAAGTTCTGGAATTATATTTAAAACCGTTTTGTTTTCTTCTACCGCAATAACAGGAATATTTTTTTCTATCGCCTTTAATACAGGAAGTCCGCCCATACAATCGTAAGGTATAACTAGTGCTTTTATATTTTTTAAAGTTATGTCCGATTCTCGCAATGACAAATTTTCGATTATTTTAGGTGCATTATAAAGCCCTAATAATATGCAGG
The DNA here is from genome assembly GCA_001784535.1 of Candidatus Melainabacteria bacterium GWA2_34_9. Classification (GTDB taxonomy): domain Bacteria; phylum Cyanobacteriota; class Vampirovibrionia; order Gastranaerophilales; family UBA9971; genus UBA9971. Next base: position 23,254 of record MFRJ01000096.1, on the reverse strand, counting down.
GAAGAAAAGTCGGTGTAATATATTCTGCCGCAGCTTTTTTATTAACTATTTCAGAGCTTATTATAAGCGAATTCTCATCAAAAGCCGGGGCATGAGCGACAGGAACGTTAAATTCCCTAGTCAAAATATGGGAAATTACAGCTTCAACTCCACCGACAGGGTCTATACCAGAGCCGTTAGCATAGTCAAAATCATCAGGAGTATCGAAATAACACACCACTGCAATAGCTTCTGCGCCTTTGTCTATTAGTTTTCGGGCAGAATTTATGAGTGTATCAGGATTTTTTAGCTCACCTGTAGAAATTCCTGATTCTGAAACATTAAAATCAACTCCTGCTTCTTCTTCAGTTAATTCATAGCCTAAAATATTTATACCGTAAGTCGATTTTACGGAATTAATAGTATTTATGTGAACATTTAAAACTTTTTCAGGGATGGCTTTATCAAAAATCACCCCGATTTTATTGAATTTAGATGGACTGAGCGCAATTTCCTCTTTAAAAAACATGTCAATAGCATACCCTTCCATATAAAGGATATTATCGTTAATTCCTGAAAAAATCGCTGCATTTACTGAATTAGGGTTAGTTATTACAGGACAAACTTTTGACAGGAGGTTTATGTATGGAGAAGCATCACCGGCATATCCTCCTATAGAAGCTCCTATCCCTGTTGGAATTATGCAGGCTGCTATAAAATCATTATTTTTCATAAAAACCTATTGAGGAAAATATCCAATATAAGGCAGGTTTCTATAATAGCCCATATAATCAAGTCCATAGCCCACAACAAACTTGTCATCCACTTCAAATCCGCGATAATTAATATCGACATGCTTTTGTCTTGCGCAGACTTTATCTAAAAGCGTTGCAAATTTGATATTTTCAGGCTTATGCTGCAATTTTATATAATCAATCATAAAATTAGCTGTGTGACCTGTATCTACAATATCTTCAACTATTAAAACATTTTTCCCTTCTAAGCTTGGCAGGGTTAAATCTACAGGTTTTACATTTCCGCTTGATTTTTGATCATGTCCATAACTGGAAAGTCTAACAAATTCAAACTGAATAGGCATATGCAGACGCTTAATCAAGTCTGAAGCAAATAAAATTGAACCTGCCAAAACAGCAATTACAACTAATTCCTCGTTTTTAGGAAAAGTATTGTTAATTTCTTTTGCCAGTTCTCTTATTCTTCTTTGAATAGCTTCTTCTGAGAACAGTTCCAATAGTTCTGATTCGTTTTTATCTAAAATTACCTGCATTATCCCATCCTTTTTTAATGTAATTACTTAAAATTATACTAAAAATTCTAAAAAACTCGCATTTCATGAGTAGGAATTTTATTAACTCTTAATAATTCACTTATTCCCACTCCCAAAACCCAGAGAACTTCCTCTTCATTCATAAGCAGCAATAGTTTATCCCTTTCAAATTCCGGAACACCTTTGTTTATCAAATACTTCTTAAGTTTAGTTTTGTCTTTCATCCCAAAAGGCTGGATTTTATCGCCATCTCTTCTGGTTCTTAAATACAAAGGAGATTTTATCCTACTTAAGTCTACATAAGCTCTTTTATCAATTTCTTTCGGGAATAAAAATTCTCTTCCCTGCCATAATTCAATTTTAAACGTCAAATTCAGTGAAGGAAAAGACACTTCTCCTTCAAGATTAACCTCGACGATTTCAGAAGTTTTATCGGCTATAATCTGATTTATGATTCTTATTTCTGATGAAGAAACAAACAGCCATGTATTTTTTGTTAGAGAAAGAGTATTTCCCGAATTTAAGCCCGAACTTTCCTTGATAAAATTCAGGTTTTCTTCAATTTTTTCATAATTATGATCAATATTGTTTTTTATAAAAAAGTCAAACAAAATTCTTTTTTGCAAAGCAGAAGATAGATTTACAAACTTTTGAGTCGAAATAACATTATCTTCTATGTAAATTTCAGGAGTTATCAAACGCAAATACTCTTCTGTTAACTCTTCTGTATCTTTTGAAATCAAAGAAAGCCTTGAAATAGCCTTTTCAATACCGGAATTATATGTACGCAACTCGGGGATAAGGGTTAATCTTACTCTGTTTCTTAAATACTTTTCCTGAAGATTACTTGAGTCAATATTAGGCGTAATATTATTATCCTTGCAATATTCTATTGTGTCTTCCCTTGTAATTTCCAATAATGGTCTGTATATAGCTGGATAATTTTTTTGATTTCTGACTTCAGGAATACCTTTTAAGCCTGAAATACCTGTCCCTTTAATTATTCTGTAAAGAACGGTTTCTATCTGATCAGAAAGTGTATGCCCCGTAATTATTGCGGTTGCTTTTGTCAGATCAGCAATTTTATTGAAAAATTTATAACGCTGATTTCGAGCTTCTTCTTCAGTACGAGGTAGATCTTCCGACAAAGTTTCGCTGTAAAACTCAATATTTCTTTCTGAACAAAATTGTTTAGCGTTTAATTCTTCTTTTAGAGATTCTTCACCTCTCCAATTATGGTTTAAATGCCCGGCTACAAGTTTAAATCCATACTCCTGCGATAATTTAAACAAAACATCAAGAAGACAGGCAGAATCAATCCCTCCTGAAAACGCCACAAATAATATCTGATTTTTGTCTGTAAGATTATACTTCTTCAGGAAATTTAAAACTTTTTCTTTAATTTTTAGACTATTTAATAACATATAAAAATATTGCCATAAAAATTTTTTTAATGGAGTATTTAAATAAGTATTTTAATATTAAAACGAAATATTAAGTTTTTTTACGGTAAAAGATGGAGTTTTACTGTAGTTTTTTGAAAATATGCCGACATGTAGCATGTAAAAATATGTATTTCGGGTAAATTCAATATATACAACAAATGAGAGAACAATTTCAAGATGACAACCGCAGTAGAACAAGATGACAAGATATTAAGACTAATAGGTCTTGAGCTTATGTTCAGCAATCCTCAAAACAGGGTTTGTGCTGAAGGCATTACTGCTGTTGAACTTGCCAGAAGAGTCCATTTAAAAATTGATATCGTTAAGAAAAAGCTAAACATATTGCAGGAAAAGGGTATTGTCCGCTCAACAGGTGTTAGTCCTAAATACTGGCTTTTTGATGATTACGGGTTTCAGAGGGTAGAAGAAGATGATCCTGTTTATATGTTGTTATGCAACTTCGATGATGTAGATTTTTGCCACTTTTTTGAGTATTAAAGGTTTATAAAACAAGTAATTTTTCCCAATAAAAAAGCTATGTTCTTTTGCAAGAAAGCATAGCTAGATAGGGATATGTGTATCGTCGTCTTCTAAGGAGTACATGTAAAAGTTTATCAGTCCACCTTTCGTATAACATCGTCTATATTTATGAAAGCGTAAAATATAATGTAATCCTAAGTATTTATATCCAAAATGCTTTTATTTTGGGTTTTTCCAGCCTAAATTCATGTCTTTTATCAGGAAAAATCCTAAAAAATTAATCATAAATTTGATTGATCAAGGTTTAAATTTCTCCTACTTTTGTTTGAGAAAAATTAAAAATGATGCAAAAAATAATTAATTTTTTTATCACCCACCCCAACCCCTCCCTCAAGGGAGGGGCTAGAGTTATTTTTTTGGCTCGCTTTCCGTCGCCTTCGGCGACTCGCTCGCCCTTTTTGTTTTTTAAATAAGGAATTTTTTGATAAAATATAATCAGATATTAAAAATAAGTTTCGGAACAAACAAAATGCAAAAAAAGTTTATCAGCGTTCTTTTTAAATGCTGTAACGTATACAATAGAATTTATGTAAATAAAGAAGGTACCGCATACGCCGGCAGATGCCCGAAATGTATGAAATCAGTAAGGTTTCAAATAGGCGAAGGCGGAACTGATACAAGGTTTTTTGAAGTCTACTAGCTTTTTACTCTTAAACTGTTAAGCTTATTTGCTGCCCTGCCGCTTTGAATAATATCCGTTGCGGTGTTTAATCCTGCTTCGATAGAATTTACCACATTCCCAACCCACAAAAGTGCTGCGGAATTGAGCAAAACGATATCAAGCTTCGCTCCTTTAATTTTTCCGTTAAATATATCTTCAATGATTTTTGCGTTAACTTCAGGCGTATCACCCTGTATATCTTCAAGTTTTGCTTGCTTAATCCCATAATCTTCAGGATGAATTTCAAAATTGTCTATTTTTCCGTTATCAAGTCTTGAAATAAAAGTTTTTCCGCAAATACTTATCTCATCCATCACAGGATTTAAACCATTTACAACCAAAGCTTTTTTACAGCCGAGATTTTTTAAGGCTTCTGCAATTTTCGGGCATAATTCTTTGCGCGGAACTCCAATCACCTGACCTGTCGGAAAAGCAGGATTGGTCAAAGGACCTAGAAGATTAAATACTGTTCTTATGCCGAGCTCTTTTCTGACAGTATTTACATGGGCTGTGCATTTATGGAAATAAGGGGCGTGTATGAAAGCTATATTCTTGCCTTTTAAATTTTCTTCAACTTCCCGAGAACATGTTAAAAGCTCTA
>MFRJ01000096.1:13661-18693 GCA_001784535.1 Candidatus Melainabacteria bacterium GWA2_34_9 | reverse complement strand
CCAAAATTGGAATGTTTCGCAACATTTACTCCTGTCGAGGAAACCAGAATTGCTGAAGCTGTGGAAATATTAAACGTATTTGTTTTATCTCCGCCTGTTCCACAAGAATCTACTATATTTTCAAGTCCTTGCGTATTTATTTTTAGAGCTTTTTCTCTCATTCTTTGTGCAAATCCCGATATTTCTTCGACATTTACTTCTTTATCATTAAGAGAAACAAGTAAATCAACAATTTGAGCAGGCAAAACTTCTCCGGTGCTCATTAATTCTATTAATTCACCGGCTTCTTCTGCTGTAAGGTTTTGCCCTTCTTTTATTTTTATCAGGTATTTTTTTATCATGTTTTTATTTAATCTTAAAACTTTAAAAAATTAGACAGCAATTTCTTTCCTGATTTGGTTAAAATCGACTCAGGATGAAACTGAATCCCTACAAGATTCTTAAAATCCTTATGCCTAACCCCCATAACAATATTATCAGAAGTCCATGCAATTGTTTTTAATGGAGTTTCTTTAAGAGAAGCCCTGTCAATTACCAGAGAATGATATCTTGTAGCCGAAAAAGGATTGTCAATATCATAAAACAAAGAATCATCAGTATCATGAATAATTTCAGAAACCTTGCCATGCATTAAATATGGAGCTCTAACAATTTTCGCCCCAAAAACCTGCCCTATAGCCTGATGACCAAGACAAACCCCGAGAATTGGAATAATTCCTGCCAAATTTTTAATCACGTCTAACGAAATACCTGATTCGTCCGGAGTCCCCGGCCCCGGGGAAATTATAATATGCGACGGGTTAAGCTTTTTTATTTCATCAACAGAAATCGCATCATTCCTAAAAACCTGACATTCCGCCCCAAGCTCGCCCAAATACTGGACAAGATTGTATGTAAACGAATCATAGTTATCAATTACAAGTATCATATTTAAAAACTCTATTTTTATAATGGATTCATTATACCATTTTTGTTAATTTTTCCAAAATGTTTTTTAGCTGAATCCTTGTGTTATCTGCATCTCCTGAATTATATATTACAAAATCAGCTTTCTTGCGTTTTTCATTCTGCGCAAGTTGTGTCTCTAATCTCTTTTGAGCAACCTCTTCTGTAAAATGGTTTCTCTCATAAAGCCTTTCAATCCTAATTTTATCATCGGCAATAACAAGCAAAACATAATCAAAATAAACTTCCCAACCAGCTTCATAAAGCTGTGGAACTGCTACAGCTACAAATTTCTCTTTTTCATGTTCCTGAAAAAAATTATCTACAACTTTTTTAACTTCAGGATGAAGAATTTTTTCAAGCTGTTCAAGCTTATTTTTATCGTTAAAAACTATATCACCGACTTTTTTTCGGTCAATCTTGCCTTCTTCATCTTTAACATTAATATCAAAAAGATTATTAACTTTTTCAATTATTTCTATATCATGGGATAAAAGATTATGGACAATTTTATCCGTGTCAATAGTTGTAATTCCTTCCTTATGGAACAAGAATTCTACTAAAGATTTTCCTGATGCTATGTTTCCGGTAATTGCAAGTTTTATCATTTTTTTATATTCGCAAATCGTTGTATAATTTTCTTAATAATCACATAAAAACCCTCTAAAAAAAATATGCACAAAGAAAATATTAACGAAAATTATATGAAAGAATGTCTAGAACTGGCAAAAAAAGGTGAAGGCGCTGTTTCTCCTAACCCTCTTGTTGGCTCAATAGTTCTTGATAAAGACGGCAACGTTGTCGGCAAAGGCTGTCATGAAAAATACGGACAAGCACACGCTGAAATAAATGCGCTTAATCAGGCTGGAAATAAAGCCGAAGGCGGCACAATTTATGTAAGCCTTGAGCCCTGTTCTCATCATGGCAAGACTCCACCATGCATAGACAGGATTATCAAAGAAAAAATAAAAACTTTAGTTGTTGGAATGACGGACCCTAACCCGCTTGTTTCAGGAGAAGGCATCAAAAAAGCTAAAAATGCCGGAATAGAAGTCATAGAAAACATCTTAGCTACAGAATGCGAAAAAACAAACGAAATTTTTATAAAAAATATAACTGCAAAGAAACCTTTTATCGCAGTAAAAACAGCTTCTACCATTGACGGAAAAATAGCAACTTCAACAGGGAGCAGCAAATGGATAACTTCAGAAGCCGCAAGAGAAGAAGTTCAAAGACTAAGAAATAAATACGATGCCATTATTACAGGTTCTAATACAATAATTGCTGACAACCCGAGCCTAACATGCCGGCAACAAGGTGGTAAAAACCCTGTAAGAGTAATTATAGACTCTCAGTTAAGAACTCCTGCCAATTCAAAAGTATACAATGACGATGGCACAAGCATAATTATTGCAACATCAGAAAATATTGACAAAAACAAATTAAAAATTTATCCTGAATATATAAATATAATTAAATGTCCGCTCAATTATGATAATAAAATTGATCTGGAATATTTAGTTGAAAAACTATATGCACAAGAAATTTTCAGTATTTTGATTGAATCCGGCGGTAAATTAAACGGTGCTTTCTTAAAATATAATCTCATTGACAAAGTTTATTTCTTTATTGCACCCAAAATTATTGGAGATAATACATCTATAAGCTCTTTTGAGGGTTTTAAAATAGAAAATATAAATGAGAGTAAAGAATTCAAATTCGGTGAAGTTAAAAATTTTCCTCCAGATATAATGATAGAAGGATATTTAAAATGAGTGACTTAAAGAAAAGACTAAAAAGCTCAAAAAGTAAAACTACTGAAACCAACAATGAAATGTTTACCGAAAATCCATTTTTTATTGCTATTATTGTTTTTGTGGCAGCAATTTTTATAAATTACTTGCTGGAATTAGAATTCACCAAAAGTATGTTCAAATGGGGCGAATATTATTTCAATTCAAGCTTATTTTGGCTAAATTCAAACCTTCAGCCAGCTTTTAAAGACCATCCTTATATAAGGATACCTGTATTTACAAACCCTGTAACCGCGGAATTTATGACAATTATCAACCCATGGATGTGGTTGAGAGGGTTTATAATAAGTTCTTTCGCGGCAAGTCAAATTATAACGATTTTACAAATCAAAATAATAAAATCAAAAAATGTTGTTATCGCTTCAATTTTAATAGGTATTTTACAACTGGGCATGTATGCTTCATCTTATGGCGCTGCGCTTTCAGTTCCATTGTTTGTTGCATTAGTACAAAAATTTTACATTAACATTTTTGCATTAATATTTATTTGCCTTGTAGGACTTTTATCCGGTGTAGAATACGCTGTTTATTTATTAAGAAACGATAAAATACACATGTCTTCAAAAAAAGAAAATGACGGTCCTAAAATCAATGTACAAGTTGTAGATAAATTAGACTGGTAAATAAAATAGACTAATGATAATTTTATGATTAATAATGTTACAATAAAAGGGTGCGAGCTCCATTTACAGGAAATTGTTTGATATATGTACGGTTATGTAATATTCACAGATATTGAAAAATACAGCACTTTAAAAGATGCTGATTTAAAAATATATTTTAATAAAGTTATTCCAGTAATTTCTGAACAGCTTAAAGAGTATAAGGATGCGGCAGTTATTTGGAATACCTGGGGAGATGCCATATTTGCAATTTATGATAAAGCTGAAATGGCAATCAATATGGCTCTCGCATACAGAGAATCTTTTAGTAAAATTAATTTTGAAGAATTTGGCATAAGAAAATTAAATCCCAGAATTGCAGGCAATTTTGGAGAATTTGAATTGATTTATGATCCTGTTTCAGGAAAGAAAAATGTTCACGGGACTCTGGTAAATATTACTGCCAGGATTGAACCTGTTACAACCCCCGGAGAAATCTTTGTCACAAAAGAATTCAGAGATATGTCTATCTCAAGTTATGACAAGGTTGAAAATGTCAGATTTGAAGATATGGGAGAAATAAAACTTCCCAAAAATGCAGGTCAGCTAAATCTTTACAGGTTATGCAAAAGAGCAGAAACCACAATGAAACCTGCCGGACTGCTTATCTCTAACATAAATTACAATATTCAAGCACCCATTAAGACCAGACTCAATGAGCCTAAAGTAAAACTTGTAGAAAAAACTATAGAACAGCGTCTATTAGAAAATTCAAAACTCTTAGAAAGTTCCAACAAGAAAATTTCTTCTGAAGACAAATTAAGTAAAATTGCTACTGTCTTAAAAGATGATAAAACTCTAATAAAAAAAACTAAAGGACCAAATTTTATAAAAACTTTAGTTAGCAGTTTAAAAAGCCCTAAAGACTTATTTAAATTTAAAGAAAATCCTTTTTTACTCGCTATTGTTGCTTTTATAATTGCGATAAACCTAAATATTATTCTGAATATGACTTTTATAAACTACAGGATGAATATACCGATACTGACGCCTGAAGCTATAGCTCTTATTGGTATCTGGTTGTGGCCAATAGGATACCTGATAAGCTCCTTTATAACAGGTCAAGTAATAACTTTTGTACAAAAAAGAAGAATGAAGATTAAAAATATTATTATTGCTCCAATTTTAATAGTATTATTGTATCTGTTTTCATGTGTTTTACAAAACAACTCTGCATCCGCAAATCCTTTATTTTATATAAACATTCTTATATTATGGTTTGTTTGTTTTGTAGGATTTTCTAAAGGTACAGAAGTTGCCGGCGATAAAATTAAAACATCAAACCGTAAATAATATTTTAAGATTTATTCTTTTTCGTTTCACTTATAAAGTTTTTTGCAAGGTTTACAGGAATAGCAAACCCTATTCCGATGTTTGATTTGTTATTATCAGGATTATAAATAGACTGATTAATTCCTATCACTTCGCCGTCGGTATTTAATAAAGGTCCTCCGGAACAGCCCGGATTTATTGCGGCGTCTGTCTGAATTTTATTTTTGGATTTATCAACCCTGCTGACTATCCCTTCAGTAAGAGTTCTGCTAAATCCAAAAGGATTTCCGATTGCAAGGACTTTTTGTCCCACTTTAACTTTTGAAGAATCGCCAAGTC
>MFRJ01000096.1:11625-13654 GCA_001784535.1 Candidatus Melainabacteria bacterium GWA2_34_9 | reverse complement strand
AGGAAGACTTTTTTTAGGTTTAATTTTAAGAAGGGCAAAATCTCCGGTTTCTGTATCACCTAGAATTTGACCATCGTATTTTTCTCCGTTAGACAGAGTTACTTTAATTTTTTTATGTCCTTCTATAACATGACCGCTTGTTAAAATTGTGCCATCCGTGTCTACGATAAAACCGGTTCCGCTTGACACCCCGTCATCAATATCAACATCAACTGAAACTACAGAAGGTGAAACATCTTCATAAACATTAATAGTGTTTAATTCATCTTTAGTATAACTTTCTGAATACGACGGCTGCCCGTTAACTATCGAAATTAACGCAACAGCTGCAATTAATTTTTTTGCATTTTGATAAAAATATTCTAATTTTGACATGTCCTAAACTCCAACTCCGAATCTTAAATTAAAAAAATTTTTTATTACTGCTTTAGAACATTATTTATTATCCAATTTTTAATAAAAAGCTATAATCCTGATGTGGATAAAAATGCGAATAAAAAAATACTACTTATTAAGTAGTTATTTAGTCTAATGCTTTTATAAATATTCACTTTTAGGGTAATTTATTGTATATTTAGAAAAATATTAATTAAATAATTTATTGATTTTGAATAAAAAATGAATCCGATAAATCCTATAAAAGAAAATCAAAAAATAAAGATAATTCCTGCTAATATTGAAAATTTTTCAATGGGAATAATAATTTCTGCATGCAAAGATTTTTTTGTTGCAGAGGTAAAAAATTCTTCATTGTTAATGACCGGATCTGAGCCGGAAATATTAATATCAACAGAAGATTATATGGTTATGTTTACTTCAAAAATAAATAAAATAGAACATAATAATGTATTTTTTGCTGTTCCGTCAAAATTTACTATTGTACAAAAAAGAGAATACCCACGTATAAACACACAAATGCCGGTATTTTTTAAAGAAACAGTTAACGGTCAAGAAACTGAAGCTGAAACAATTAATATTGGAGGCGGTGGAATGCAATTTGCTTCTTCCGTTAAATATAACTTAAACTGTATATTAAACGCCCGTTTTACTTTACCTAACAAAAAAGAAATAAATACTTTATTTGAAATTTTGAGAGAAGAAGCGGATTGCGAGCAGAGGCTGAAAGGAGGGCTTTGCCCACCTGAAACGCCGTTTAGGGCGAGCAACCAAGCAGCGGATTGCAAGCAGAGGCTGGAGGGGAAATTTTTTCTTTCAGGAAAATTTCAAACCATCTCAAATTTTGATAAAACAACTATTATACAATTTTGCTTTAAGCGTCAATTAGAGCGGATTGCAAGCAGAGGCTGAAGGACGGGCAGGAGATAAAAGCCCGGGACGAAACGCCGTTTAGGGTGCACAACCAAGAAAATACAAAAAATAAACCCGAATGGAGGAATAAATCATCAGATTATCAGCTAAAATCGCCGGAATTTTTTCTTGTTTCACTTTATTAATAATAGGATCTATAGTATTATTAAAAGAAATGTCTTTTGACTATAATACAGTTATAAATGCATGTTGGTATAGTGTTTTTGGAGCAATTGTAGCAGGTTTTTTCGGATTTTCTATAGGAAAAGTTTTAGAAACATCAAATAATCCATCTAAAAAAAACTATTATAAAACTTCAAAAAAATCTAATAAAAAAGATCTCGATAATGCTGGGTCAGAAAATAATTCAGAAGATAATAATTAATTTATATTTAATTTATATTTAATTATAATATTATAATAATTGGATTAAGAGTTAGGATAAATTTATGAAAAAAGAAAAAGTATTAAGAACAAAAGTATCGTTAGTTAGTAAATTCACAACAATTATCGGCGTTTCAATCTTTTACTCAGTATTTTTTATATCCGCATATAATCTTTATGCCAGTACGCCAATTCTTAAACAATATAGAATAGATCAAAATCAGAATTATATAGCATTTTCTAATACTATATACAGTTCTGCAAATCAAGAATTAAAAACAGGGAAAAAGTTTGTTAATACCTACAACTTAGCAAAAAATCTTGTAGATAATAATTT
>MFRJ01000096.1:2685-11585 GCA_001784535.1 Candidatus Melainabacteria bacterium GWA2_34_9 | reverse complement strand
TGAACCCTGCAAATATTCAGCAAAGTACTTTTAATGTAGGTGATAATCGTCTTGTTGTTGCATTTTATAACGAAAATTCTATCGGACATCTTGTAGATCTTCTGGTAAAAGGCAACTTGACTCTTTCAATATTATTTATAGTTTTTGGTTTTTGGGCAGCTTTTATACTTGCAAAATATGTAACAAAACCAATAAAAAACCTTGTAGAAGTTGCTGAAGAATTTTCACAGGGAAATTTAAAATTCAGAACCGATGTCAAATCCGAAGATGAAATAGGCGTACTTGCAAAAGCTTTTAATTCTATGGCTGATAAACTCAACGATCTTTATAACTCCCTTGAACAAAAAGTTATGGATAGAACGCATGAATTAAGCAGAATAAATCTCCAACTTAAACGTGCAAATAAAGAAATTAAAGATGCTCAGTCAATGGTTGTTCACAATGAAAAGATGAGATCACTCGGACAGCTTGTAGCAGGTGTAGCGCACGAACTCAACAATCCTATTAACTTTATTTACGGCAACCTTTCACATCTAAAAAATTACTCAAATGACCTTATTCAAATCATTAACAAATACGAAGAAGTTAAAAAACAATTACCTGAAGATAAAATTCAAGAAATAGACAAATTAAAAGAAGATCTCGAATATGATTTTATCGTGGAAGATCTTTCCTCATTAATAAAAAGTTGTTATGACGGTGCAGAACGTTCAAAACAAATTATTCTTGACCTGAAAAACTTCTCAAGACTTGATGAAGCTTTGGTGAAAGAAGTTAACATTCATGAAGGAATAGACAGTGCTTTAAATATTCTTGAAAGCAAATATAAAGACAGGGTTACCGTTCATAAACAATATGGCGATGTCCCTCAAATAATGTGTTATGCAGGGCAGGTAAATCAAGTATTTATGAATGTTCTTGATAATGCGGCACAAGCGATAGAAGGAAACGGCAATGTTTATGTAAGAACAAAAGTTGTAAATCAGGATGCAGTTATCGAAATTGAAGATACAGGTCCTGGTATTGACGAAGACACACTTCCAAAAATATTTGATCCGTTTTTTACCACAAAACCTGTTGGTGAAGGTACAGGTCTGGGGTTATCAATTTGTTACAAAATAATTAAAAGCCATAATGGTAAAATGGAAGTAGAAAGCGAAAAAGGTAAAGGAACTAAATTTATCATAAAAATTCCTATTAATTGGACAGAACAAAGTAATTCAAATAGTGAAAACCCTATAGGGGTATAATAAATGAAATACAACATATTAGTTACAGATGATGAAATCGATAATTTGCAATTGTTCAAAAGAACACTGCGAAGTAATTATAACGTATTTCTCGCAAATTCAGGGTTTGAAGCAATTGAAATCATTAAAAACAACAAAATCGATATGATTATATCTGATCATAAAATGCCTGGTATGGATGGTGTTGAGCTGCTAAAAAAGACTTTACATTACGCGCCTGATGCAATACGAATTTTAATTACAGCTTATACTGATTCAACAAGCTTAATTGGTGCGATTAATGAAGGCAAAATCCACAGGTACATTAGAAAACCATGGAATCCTAATGATTTAACAAATATACTTGATGCAAGTTTTGAAGTTTATCAGTTAAACCTTGATAACCAAAGCCTTGCTCTTGATTTAAAAGAATTATTTTCAGGTACTATTACTGCAATTACAGAAGCACTTGATGCAAAAGATCATTATACTTTTGGCAGAAGTAAGCGGGTTACTTATTATGCATTAAAAACCGGTGAAACTCTTGGGTTATCGGACACAGAGCTTAGCGAACTTGAACTTGCAGGTCTGCTGCACGATATAGGAATGATAGGAGTCCCTGAAACTATTTTGAACAAACCGGGCAATCTTAATCCTGAAGAGTTTGATGAAATCAAAAAACATGTTGTAACCGGCGTTAAAATACTTGAAGAAATTAAACAACTACGCTCCGTAATAAGAATTGTAAGCTTACACCATGAAAGATACGACGGAAAAGGTTATCCCTATAGATTATCTGGTAATGACATCCCTATAGAAGCACAAATTATAGCTATTACTGATGCCTATGATGGTATGACTTCAGACAGAGCTTATCGTAAAGGTCTACCTCATGAATATGCCGTAGAAGAGTTAAAAAAATCATCAGGGACACAGTTTTCCCCTAAAGTTGTTGAAGCTTTTCTTAAAATCGCATCAGCCGCAATAGAAGAAATTAAAAATATTGATTCATTTGCTTCTGAAAGATTTATTGAAGAAGAATCACAGACAAATTAATAAACAACCTCGATGCCATTCGGATAGACCCTGAATCAAGTTCAGGGTGACAAACAGACTTTGGAATACTTGTTTATATTTGTTAAACTACTGAAAAAAGACTATACAAACGATCTTGAATTTCATTTTCATCAATTTCATCTGTAAGCTTATTTATATCTATCGCCATTTGATAATATTTTGCTGCACCTGCTTTGTTTTTCAAAGCCTGATAAGATCTTCCTTTATTATAATAGGCAAGAGCATAATTCGGATTGTTTTTTATAGCTTGGGTAAACATAACGACAGCTTCTTCAGGACTGTTTGAACCGTCAAGATAAACAACTCCAAGATTATTAAAAGCTATTTCATATTTTGGATTTAAACTTATAGCTTTATGATAAGCAATGATTGATTCTTCTATACAACCTTTTTCCCAGAGAGTTAATCCAAGGTTGCAGTATAGTTTTGGAATATTGGGATCAAGTTTTACCGCGTTACAATAACAATCAACAGCATTATCAAGGTCATTTCTATCCTGATATGACTCACCTAATGCAATAAAAGCGTCGATATTATTAGGGTCAAGCACTATTGCTGTTTGATATGCAACAATAGCCGCATCCATATTGTCTTTAACCTGATGATAAATTGCACCAAGCGCCTGAGAAACGATAGAAGTCCATTCGCTGTCAGGATTTAGCCTTATTGCTTTTTGATATTCAGAAATTGCTCCATCATAATCCTGAAGCTGAACAAGTGCATAAGCAAGACTATTATGATAAAAAGCATTATGAGGCTCAATTTCTATAGCCCTTTTAAATGCATTAACCGCACTGAATTTATCTTCTTTTCTAAGATATAAATGACCTAACTCATAAAATAAATTTGAGTTTAAAGGCTCTAATTTAGCAATTTGATTGAAACAGTCAATTATTTCTTCATGGTTATTTTTATCAAAATTCTGAAGAAGTTCAGCAAGTTTTGCCCAGAGAACAATATCATCCTCAGCTGTTAAAAGCGCTTTTCTATAGAAGTCAGCTGCTTTTTGCGGATTTTGAAGTTCAACTAAAAGATCACCGATTTTTGAATAAAATAAATCTTTTCTACCAGTGCGAAGCGCCGCTTTTTCATAAGTTTCAACTGTTTTTGCAAAATTGCCTGTCTTTTTATGAAAACCTGCTTTAAATCTATACTTGAATATAGAAAAATCTTCAGCACTGCTTTTATAAAACATCCTAATTACATCATAATCATAGGTTGCCATTATTACACCGGTTGCAAAATAATGAATTCCCTTTATAAAATCAATTAAATTAAAATCTGATTGCTGTAATCTTTGTATTATTGTTAGCCCCAGAGTAATTCTTGGTTTGGAAGACCTGAATCCTGCAAGTCTAATAGATGTTTTAAAAGCTTTTTCAGCTTCATTATAATTGCCTGATGCTTTTAGAAAATACCCGAGATAAAGCCTGGCATTAGCCGATTTAGGATCAAGTTCTATAGCTTTTCTACATTTTTGTATAGCCGAAGTTAAATCGATATCGCCCTTTTCCCATAACAAACTAGCCAGCTTGTAATAAACATGGGGAATAGAAGGATTAATTTTCATCGCTTCAAGATAATATACAAGAGCTTTATCAAGATCATTCTGATTAGACCTTATAAGGTAATTTTCGTGCGATTTTTGTGCTAAATCCAGAATGTGATTTATATCAGCTCCTGAAAAAACAGGTATTTGGCTCTTCAAGGTTTCTTTTAGCATCCAAATTTCCTCAATAAACTATTATTTAATTTTCCTTGCGAAAAATTAACACTTTAAAAAATGCGAATACATCTTTTTATTTATATCGGACGTTCTTTACAAAACTTTATAGTTCTTCAAAAAAATTAATAATTTAAATTGAGATTTGAATTGTAATAAAATTAATTAGCAATTTGAGTATTATTTTTTAAAGTGTAATAAAATATAAAGTGTATAAATTTATTCAGAGGTAAGAAGTGTCGAATATTCTTGATACAAAAAATATAAATATACTGAATCTCGCTAAAGAAGTATTTGTAATCGAGGCACAATCAATTACAAACCTTATAAAAAGACTCGGAGAACCTTTCGAGGCAGCTATAAACCTGCTTTATAGCTGCAAAGGAAGAGTTATCGTCACCGGAATGGGGAAATCAGGACTTATCGGCAAAAAAATAGCCGCAACTTTTTCCAGCACAGGAACTCCATCATATTTTCTTCATCCTGCTGAAAGCACACATGGAGATTCAGGGGTTATAACCAGAGAAGATATAGTACTTGCAATCTCTAACAG
Source organism: Candidatus Melainabacteria bacterium GWA2_34_9 (assembly GCA_001784535.1). Classification (GTDB taxonomy): domain Bacteria; phylum Cyanobacteriota; class Vampirovibrionia; order Gastranaerophilales; family UBA9971; genus UBA9971. Next base: position 7,003 of record MFRJ01000096.1, on the reverse strand, counting down.
CGGAGAAACTTCTGAATTACTCCAGCTTTTACCTTTAATCAAAAGATTTGGCGTAAAAATGATTGCGATGACAGGAAAATCAAATTCCACTCTTGCTCAAAAAAGCGATGTTACACTTGATATATCAGTAGAAAGAGAAGCATGTCCTCTTAATCTGGCACCTACCGCGAGCACAACAGCTACACTTGCAATGGGAGATGCACTTGCTGTATGCCTTCTTAAAAAAAGAGGCTTCAGCGCTGAAGATTTTCTACTTTTTCATCCTTCAGGGAAACTGGGCAAAGGTTTTTTTTGGAAAGTTGAAGACCTTATGACTAAAGAAGAAAATTTGCCTGTTGTTAACATGGAAACTGATTTTCGCGAAGCAATTCAAGAAATTACCGCTAAAAAACTCGGTGTAACCATTGTTGTTGACGAAAAATGCGCTTTAAAAGGACTTTTAACAGACGGTGACATAAGAAGAGCTTTACAAAAACATAATGATATTTCCGGATTGAAAGTTAAAGATGTAATGACTATGGGCGCAAAAATCATCGAAAAAGATGCTTTTGCGGCTCAGGCTTTGCAAATTATGGAAAAATATTCTATAACTTCTCTGGTAATTTTAAAAACGGACGGAACACCAGAGGGAATCCTTCATATTCACAACCTTTTAAAAGCAGGGGTGGCTTAATGATTCAGAACCAAAAAATAGATAATCTCGAAGAAAGACTTTCAAAAATAAAGCTGGTAGCCTTTGATGTTGACGGTGTACTGACTAATGGTGAAATAATTTATTCCGAAAGCGGCGAAGAATTAAAGATTTTCAACGCAAAAGACGGACATGGCATTGTTATGTTAAATCATAAAGGTTTTACAACCGCTATAATTACAGCCAGACAAACACCTATAATTGACAGAAGAGCAAAAGACCTCGATATAACTCATGTTTATCAGGGAGCAAAAAACAAATTAATTGCCTTGCAGTATTTAATGGGGAAACACAATCTCGACTACTCAGAAATTGCTTATGTAGGAGATGATATGCCTGATGTTTGCATTCTTGAGAGAGTCGGACTTGCTTTTTGTCCTAATGACGCCGCAGAAGAAGTTAAAAAAATCTGTCATTTTATTTCTTCAAAAGAAGGCGGCAAAGGCGCTGTAAGGGAAATTTCCGATTTTATTCTTTCAGGCATTAAAGACAAAACTTTAGTTTAATTTTAAACCAACTCAACCACAGAAACGCCATCTCCGCCTTCTGTTTGTTCTCCTGCCCTGTATTTGCTTACATACGGGGAAGTTTTTAAATATTCTCTTACCGCTTTTCTTAAAATCCCTGTTCCATGCCCGTGAATCAGATAAACAGGTGAAAGATTTGCGAGACTGGCTTCATCGAGAAAAAATTCAACTTTGTCTACAGCGTCTTCAGCATTTAAACCTCTCAAATCAAGCGTATTACTTAATTCATGCCTTTTCAAATAAAAATCTTTCGGTTTTTGAATTATCGGCTTAAATTTAGCAGATTTGCCTGATTTAGACTTAACAAGCTCATCAGCCTTGACTGTTGTTTTAAGCAAGCCTATTTCCACCTGAACACTAGTGTTTTTATCAGGCAGAGAAGCTAACACGGCTTGCTGATCAAGGTGTTTTATAACTACAGTATCGCCAATTTTAATATTATTCCAGTCAATCTGCTGAAATTCGGGCTCAAGGAGTTCTTTTTCTTCCTGACTGAATTTTCTCAGTTCAGATTCTGTACTGCCAATCCTTGAAAGAGAACGTCTTAAAACCTTTTCACTCTTTGTACGCGTGATTTCTTCGAGAATATCTTTTATTTCTTCCTTTGCTTTTAGCAGCTCCGAGTCAAATTTTTTCCTATAAACACTAATAATCTTTTTCTTCTCGTCTTTTATGTTTTCAAGTCTTTCGTTAAAATCTTTTTCGAGAATCTCAAGATTTTTTTTAGTTTCCTCAACTTTTTGAGCATTTTTAGAAAGCTCCTGCTGGGTATTTTGAAGCCCCTCGAGAACCTGTCCTGTCGGATCTTTTTTTGTTAAATAAATTCCCCGCGCTTTTTCGGCAATATTTTTATCAAGCCCGAGTTTTCCTGCTATATAAATTGCATTACTCTTGCCAGGCATACCCATTAAGAGCTTATAAGTAGGGTCAAGGCTTTCTGTATCAAATTCCACACTCGCGTTATAAAACCCTTCTTTCGTGTAAGCAAGAGCTTTAAGTTCGCTAAAATGTGTAGTAACAATTGCTCTAGCACCTTTCTCTGAAAGATTTAGTAGGATTGACTCAGCCAGAGCTGTTCCTTCAAGGGGATCAGTGCCAGCCCCGATTTCATCAATAAGAATAAGTGTATCTTTATCGGTATTTTCAAGAATATTGATAATGTTTTTGATATGTCCTGAAAACGTAGATAAGCTCTGGATAATGCTTTGCTCATCCCCGATATCTGCAAAAATGTTTTTAAAAGGATAGATACTGGCTTCCACAGCAGGAATATGCATACCCGCGCGCGCCATAAGCGTACAAATTCCGACTGTTTTAAGAACTACAGTTTTTCCGCCTGTATTAGGACCTGTAATTATCATCACATTAAAATTCTTGCCAATTTCAATATCATTCGGAATAACTTTTTCAACCACCCTCAAAAGAACGGGGTGCCTTACACTTTTAAGAGAAATGTATTTTTCATTGTTAATTTCAGGTTCTGTCGCATGAATTGATATACTGTACTTGGATTTTGCAAAAATAAAATCTATATCGCCAAGGATTTCAAGTATATAAACCAGCTTCTGTGAAATTTCTTTCACCCTGCCCGACAACTCCGACAAAATTCGTTTAACTTCAGCGTCAATTTTTAGTTCGATTTCTCTGAGGGCGTTGTTAAGTTCAACTATTGCGCGCGGCTCAATAAAAATTGTCGAGCCGCTGGCGGAAATATCGTGCACAATCCCCGGGACATGTGATTTATGTTCGGCTTTTACAGGAACTACATACCTGTCATCCCTTAAAGTAAAAACACTTTCCTGAAGAAATTTTGAAAAAGAAGAGGAATTTATAAGGGAATTAAGCTTGTTTTTAAGGTTAAAGGTCTGGTCTTTAAGACTCACTCGAAGCCTTTTTAATTCAGGACTTGCGGTGTCGAGCATAATTCCTGATTCGTCAAAAATATCAAGAATATCTTCCTCAAGGGATTTATCTTCGTATAAATTAACTGAAATTTTGTACAATTCCGGAACTTCTTCCTTGTACCTCTCAAAAAACGACTTTAACCGCCTCGAAGCGCCCATTGTATTTGCTATATCAATTAATTCTTCACTTCTTAAAGTTTTTCCAGTTCGGGCAATCGCAATAAATTCCGCAATATTTCTTATTCCGCCAAGAGGGGGGTAAATTGTATGATCTAATAAATATTTCCCCTCGGTGGTAAGTTTGATTTCATACTTAATTTTTTCGATACCCGAAAAAATCTCCGCATTCAAACAACGCTCTTTGCCAATTTCACAGGTCGAGTGTTTTGAGAGGTCTTCAAGTATGGTTTTCCATTCTAAAGCTTTTATAGTTTGTTCTATAGTGTTCATTTTTTATAATATTCTTTTATTAACTAATTAATATTTAACACAGTTTAGAAACAATATGAATAATACGGACAAAATTAAAGGGGGTTCTCTAAAAGAGAACCCCCTTTAATTTATTTTTCTATTAAATTTCCAGATTCATCTGGGAGAAAAGTACAACCTGGTTTTTGCCTCTTTTCTTCGCCGCATAAAGAGCATGCTCTGAATATCTGATAATTGTATCTGCTGTTTCATCAATCGCAGAAAGGAAAGGATAGCTGGAAATACCGCTGCTCACAGTAACAGGGTGTTTTTCTTCTTCTCCTTCAGGAATAAATTCCATTTCTTCTATATCTTTTCTGATTCTTTCAGCAAAAATATAGGCATTTTCTTCCGTTGTGTTCGGAAGAACCATTATAAATTCTTCATCGCCGTATCTTGTAAGAACATCTTCTTTTCTAGCTCTGCGCTTAAGGATTTCTGTAATCTGCTTAAGAAGTACATCGCCCCACGCATAGCCATAAATATCATTTACTACTTTGAAAAAATCGATATCAAGTAAAATAGTGGATAAAGGAAGATTATAACGTTTTGCCCTTGATAATTCTTCCTCAAGCCTTTGATGAAGACAACTTCTGTTATACAAGCCTGTTAATTCGTCTGTAGTTGAAACGGTTTTAATAGTATCTTTCAACTCTTTGATTTTAAGCATATTTTTAACACGAATCTGCAATTCGGTATTGTCTACCGGTTGGATTATATAGTCAAAA
>MFRJ01000096.1:2329-2613 GCA_001784535.1 Candidatus Melainabacteria bacterium GWA2_34_9 | reverse complement strand
CGGAATAATCAGCTCCCTTTAAAAGCAAAGATTCAAGTTTTGATTTTCCTTCAGAGTTGTAGATTATAATATTTTTCATTTTGATACCACCTATATTAACTCTTACCTAATATTTTATTATCGTTCCTGATTTAGTTTCTTTAATTTAAGTTGTGTTAATTATTATTTTAATAAATTTTTACAAAATTATAAAGCTTTTATTTTTTTCATTATTAAATTTATAAATCAAAAGACGGTTCCTGAGAAATGATAATTTTTCTTAACATATTTTTTTCAATTTTCAT
>MFRJ01000096.1:0-2254 GCA_001784535.1 Candidatus Melainabacteria bacterium GWA2_34_9 | reverse complement strand
TATAATACCTACTTCAACCATGTCCCTTGCAGCATCTACGTTAAGTTCTCTAACAACAGTTCTTTCACCATCGTTTGTAGTTACTTTAATCATTCCATCAGCTATAGACTGAACCTGACATTTAATTTCCTGACCATTATCAAGAATTAACAGATCATGGCGCGGCAAATCAAAATCAGTGCCAAAATAAACATTTGACAAAATAAAAATTAATAAAAGTTTATTTAAAATAAAATCCATATATACCTTTCCACTCTTATTTTAAGGGTTTTTCAAAATTTGGGATCAAATAAGTAAAGTATTTTTTACCTGTGCAAACTTATCATAAAAATAAAATTGTAGTATTATTTAATTTATAATGCGTGTTTGTTGAATAAAAAAAACTTTTTATAAATAGTTGTGATATGCGGGAGAGTTATATTTTGGCTTTATATACATCAGGCGGACGCAAACAATTAAAAAATAATAAAATAATAAATAATGACTGGCTTGAAGAATCATGTAACAATTCTTTACAGAGAGCAAACATGAGAAAAAACATAAAAAAACAACAGGCTGCAAGAATAAGATTTTTGATTATGTTTTTTATTGTATTCAGCATAATAATGCCAAAAATATTTATTGAAAATTATAATAATCTTTTCTTTAACAAGCTTGCCAATCAAAATATACAAATTCCAAAAGATATTTCTTTCCTTAATCAGGCTGAATATGCAATAGCAAACAACGGTGATTTCCTTGATACAAAGTTTATTGACGAGGTAAACACTAAAAATTCCTTGATGAAAGCACCTGCTCTTAACTGGAAGATGTATAAACTAACAAATCAGCTTAAATACCTTGCTGCTGCATATCCGCAGCTTAATGCAGGAATTTTTGTATGGGATTACAATACAGGTGGATATGTTGATATTAACGGGGATGGGGTTTTCCCAACCGCCAGCATAATTAAGCTTCCCGTATTATTTCAGGTATTCAGAAGGGCTGAAAAAGGTCTAATAAACTTAAACGATAAAATAAGTCTTACTAATTATTACATTACAGGCGGTTCCGGTGCTTTACAGTATTCTCCATTAGGAAGAAAACTAACTTACAGACAGCTTGCTTCTTTAATGATTCAAGAAAGTGATAATACCGCTACAAATATGCTTTTGTCTTCTGTAGGCGGGATGAATGAACTTGATCGCGAAATAAAAAGCTGGGGTCTAAAAACAACAAGCCTGTCAAATTGGCTTCCTGATCTTGACGGGACTAATGTTTCAACTCCGAAAGAAATGGGAACGCTGCTTTATAACATCGGCAATACAAATTTACTTTCAATAAAAACCCGTGCTGAAATTGTTGACATAATGAGTCATGTAAGAAACCGCAATTTAATTCAGGCAGGACTTCCTGCTGATGTCGGATTTATTCACAAAACCGGTGACATAGGAACAATGCTCGGCGATGCGGGAGTTGTAGCGCTTCCTGACGGCAGAAAATATGTAATCGTAATAATGGTAAAACGTCCTTGGAATTCTTTTGCGGCAAAAGAATTTATAATTGAAGCCTCAAAAATCACTTACAATTCATATTTAACACAAAATTTATAATATAATGAGTCAAACTTTTGATTTATTAAAAAACCTGACAGAGTCAGATTATTACAAAAATGCCAATCTTCATATTCATACCAATTTTTCTGACGGGAAATTACATCCTTCAGAAATTATAGAACTGGCTATACAAAAAAATCTAAAATATATTTCAATTACAGACCATAATACTCTTAAAGCTTATAATCACTGTAATAATTTAGAACTAGGTGAGTTAAAAATCATCACAGGTGTTGAATTTGACTGTTGGTACAAGTCAAATTTTATGCATATTCTGGGATATGGAATTGATTTAAACAATGAACCCTTAAAAAATCTTTGCGCCAAAAATCCAAATGAATCTAAACTCGATATAATAAGAATTTCTACTACAAGAAAAGCTCCTGAAGTAATAAAAACAATAAAAAATGCTGGCGGAATTTCAGTTCTTGCTCATCCATGCTGCTGCTGGAATATAAATATAAAAAAAATGATTACTGAATTAAAATCTTTCGGGCTTGATGGTGTAGAAGTTTACTATCCTTATATAAGACATAGAGCGGTTATCAAATTTCACACTATAAAAAAAGTTAAAGCAATTGCAGAGGAATTAAATCTTTTAATTACGGGCGGTACAGACTGCCATAACGATGATTTGTAATTTTTATTTCTCAGCAATA
>MFRJ01000095.1 GCA_001784535.1 Candidatus Melainabacteria bacterium GWA2_34_9 | reverse complement strand
GAATCACTCAATCAAACCCAAGAAATCGTTGCAGTAGAAGCAGCCTCTTTATAGCCCTTCTGTCACGGGGTAAAAACAGCCGCTTAACTTAAGTTAAGCGGCTGTTTTGTATTTTTAAAAAAGTTTAATTTTCCCAATAAGTTGCTCTGGCTTTTTCAGTTTCCCACACGCAAATTTTTGTAATTTGAGGAATTTTCTTTTTAAGCTCCGTATAAACAAATTTTGCTATATTTTCGCTGCTGGGGCTTATCCCCTTAAGTTCTTCGAGAGTATTCAAGTCATGATGGTCTAATATGTCGAGAATACAGTTCAACTCTTTTTTCAAGATTGTAAAATCAATTAACATTCCTGATTGGTCAAGATATTCTCCCTGTGCATAAACTTCAACTTTCCAGTTGTGTCCATGGGGATTTTCGCATTTTCCGTCATAATTAAGCAGATGATGCGCTGCAGAAAAATGTGCTTCGATTTTTACTTCAAACATCTTAATTCCCTTTATCAGTTCTTTCTCCATATAGTATATCAAAAAAATCATCTTAAATTTAGAAGTTGCCTTGCTAAAATAAAACTCTAAAATTCCTAATTTCAACGCATAATTTCATAAAACAAAAGTTAATCGTTTTTATGTAGCATGTAGTTGAAGGGATTGCCGAAAATCTACCTTTTGAAAATGAGAGCTTTGATTTTGTTTTAATGGTAACAGCAATATGCTTTTTTGATGATGTACAAAAAGCATTTAACGAGGCATATAGAATTTTAAAGCCTGATGGATTTATTATTATTGGTTTTATCGATAGAAATAGTCCATTAGGACAGATGTATGAACAGAAAAAAGATAAAAGCAAGTTTTATAACGAAGCAATTTTTTATTCAGTTAATGAAGTGACTGAATATCTTAAAAAAGCTGGTTTTAAAAGCTTTATCTATAAACAAACAATATTTGGTACAGAAAATATTATCTATCCAGTTTTAGATGAATATGGAAAAGGTAGTTTTGTTGTAGTTAAGGCAGATAAGAGCTAGTGGGTCCAATCTATAAACTTAATATCTTTATTTTTTGCCTTAGCAATTTCATAAATCTTGTCAAAATGAGGACAAGGAAACCCTATAGGAGTTCCTTTTTTCATACAGGAAGCAAAAGCAATAGTATCTGCTCCTCTTTTTATCATTTCTGCAACTCTTGTTATAACTTTTTTCCCAGGGCAACCAGCACAAGTATTTATCCCAATTAATTCTATATCTCCTTCAATAGATTCAAAGGCTAATTTCTTTCCTTGCATAACCTTAATACATGTTGTTGCTGGGCACATATCCTCAGTCTGCATGCACCTGATTAATCCAACTTTCATGTCTAAAATTCCTCTTTTCTAGGCTTAGTAAATACAATCCCGTAATGATAAGGTAAAAGCTCAACCTGCTGTGTAACAACAAATCCAGCTTTTATAGCCCATTCTATAATCTTTTCAGGCTGAGGTCTAATCTCCATAGAAGGTCCTCTTGGAGTTTCTTCATATTTCCAATGAATAATTCCTATCTTGCCATCTGTATTTAGAATGTTATATATGGTTTTAAGTAATTCTACAGGTTCTTCACAATGAAGGATGTTAAATAGGCTAATATAGTCTATTTTTTGTCTGTATTTTTCCAGAAAATTTAAAACAGCTTTATCGGTAATATCTCCTTGTATCAACTCTATCTTTTTTATGTTCTTGGATATTGCTTTTTCTTTGCAACTTTTTATCATTTCTGCATCAATATCTATTCCGACAGCTATTCCATTGATATAATTAGCAATAGGCAGTAAAAAAGTACCATATCCACAACCTATATCAATTAAGACTCTTGTATCTTTACTTATATTCATTATTTCAAGAGTTTGAGAAACATCAAAAAACGAACTCCATAAAGATTCTTGCGGCATTCCAGATTCTCTATATTTCATTGTCTATCCTCTGGTTACTTTCAATCAAGTTAAAATTTTCTTTCATTTGCTCATACATAACATCTCGCATTATTAAACAAGCTTTAAGAATATTTGGATTTGAAAGTTTATAAAATATTTTTGTACCTTCTCTTCTGGTTTTTACTACGCCTCTTTCCCTCATTACAGCAAGATGTTGAGAAACATTAGGCACTCTTATATCCATTTTGGCAGCAATTTCATCAACACACATTTCCTGACATTCAAGAGAAAAAATTATCTCTATTCTTTTAGGATTAGACATAAATTTACAAAAGTCAGCGTGTAGTTTATAGATTTCTTTATCATTCATAATTCTAGCTGTTTTTCTTAATTAATATCATGCTAACATTATTTGCAATGTTTCGCAAATAAGAAAATACCTTTACAAGAAGGAATGAATAACGTCCGATAATTATAATTATGTAAATTTCAAAATTTTCTTGTCGGTTTATGCTTTTTTGCCTTCTAAATCTGGCTCATCCTTGCATAAATCTGGATTATCCCGTAAAAAATCTGGCATATCTCTGCACCAAAACGCTTTATTTCCCTAATTTTACAGGATTTTTAATCACTAACTAAATAAACTATTTAACCACCTGTTGATAAATAAGCTGATTTTTTCAAAATGGTATAATGCATCAGAGAACAATCAAGAGGACTCAAACCCGCACCCGCCTACAAGGAAAGAAGAGAGCGGAAAGGGTGCCACCCTTTCCGCTCTCTTCTTTCCTTGACTTCATAAAAAAAATCATTAAATTCTCATGTATATCTTGTAATTCCTCTTAATAGAGGTTATAGAAATATAAAATTTTCTCCACAATAGAACTAATAATATAAAATCGGAAACTCAAAGTGCCTTTTAAATACAGACTGGATAAAGTCCTTAAATACAGAATACAAAAACGGGATGAACAGCTTAATGTCGTAATAGAGGCACAAAAGGAAGTTCAGAGAATTCAGGCGGAGATAGACAAAAACAAAAACAGCGTTGCACTCTTAAGAAAAACTATTTATTCCGCACACCACACACTTATGGAGAATTATGACAACTACATAAAGCACCTTGATGAAATAATCGCCCAACTGGAAATCAAAAAACAGGAAGCGATAGACAGGCTTAACGAAGAAAAAGAAAAACTCGCAGAACTGGAAAAAGCAGTAAAAGTTCTTGAAAAACATAAGGAAAAAATGCTCGAGCAATACAAAGAAGAAGAAAAAAAGGCTGAAATGAAGATACTTAACGAGGTTGCAGGGCAAAAACACTACGCAAAAATGCAGGAAAAAATTAGGGAACAGCTTGAAGAAGACGAGGAAGGAATGCTTGAAAATGGAAATTAAGTCTAAAATTGAAGAAAATATTCCAATTCAGGGAAATAACATCTCTATTTCGGAAAATAAAAGGCTTAACAGTACAAACTCTTTTTCCTTTAATACTGACCTGCCTGATTTTGAAGCATATCTTCAAGAACTTGACGAAAATAAAAAAACTATTGCAGAAGAACAACAAAATGTTCAAGCTATAATTCCGCAGGAAAAAAACACGGAAGCATTAAAAACCCTTAAAAAACTTACTGAAAAAGAAAATATTCCTGTTAAGATCGATAAAATTGATGACATAAAGCTTTTTATGCGTAAAAAAGAGGGATTAAGATCTCTTGACAACGATATAAACATAAATTTAGACTATTTTAAAAAAGAAGATATTAATTTTTTGAGAGCCTGCCTTGAAAATCCCTCCATGACTTTAAATAATTTAAATAATCAAAACTTTCAGGCGGTTTTTGCAGTTCAAAATCAAAACAATCAGGTTTCTTACAAAAGTTTTGATGTTTCAAAAGGTTTGTTTAACTTAATTGAATACTCTTTCAAAGCCCAAAAACCTGTCAGGCTTGATTTTAATGGAAATTCTTCCGTTATATTAAAAATGCATAATGACGGAAAACTTATAGCAGAGTTTATTTCCAACGATAAAGCAATGGAATATATTCTTAAAAGCAGTATTCCTGGTCTTAAAGACAAGCTTGATTCAGAGGGGATACCTTATGAAGAGATTTCATACAAAGATAATTCGAAAAATAATAATAAAAGACAAAATAAAGGAGGCAATCAATGAACGATTCCTTTGTAACAGCCATTAATACCCAGCGGGTAACCAAGGACTGGATGGATCAAATTGCAGTAAACCTGAGTAACGTTTATACTCCAGGTTATAGGGAAGTTAACGGCAATTTTAAATCTTTCCTGAACGGTTCCACGATGGATGAAATCAGGGTTAAAACTTTTCAGGGTAAATCCATGCCGGGAACTTCCCCGGAAAACGTTTATCTGGAAGGACAAGGGTTTTTTGTAACAGAAAGACCTGACGGAAAAATTTTATACACGCGTCTTGGTGAATTTACTTTTGACGGAGAAGGCGTTTATAAAACAAAAGAGGGATACAATGTTCAGGGGTATATTTTAAACGACAAAGGGGAAGTTCAGGCAGGAGTCAACGATCCTAATGCCGCACGAGCCGATGACAACCTTGCTCAAATTCCTACTACAGACATAAAACTCTGGATTGACCCAAGTAACGGGAAATACCTCGGAAAATACGAAGAATTTGAAATAAAAGGTGATGGAGTTATCTATGGCAAGGCGGACAAAGGCAAAATTAAAGTTCCTTTGTACAAGATATCGATTATGAATTTCCATAACCCTGCGGAAATGACGCAAGTTAAAGAAGGGTACTATATTGAAAATGAAGCTTCAGGAAAACCTGTTATCGGTCGAGGAGAAGTCAGAGGATGGCTTCTTGAATCTTCAAACGTTGATATGAAAGCTGATATAACTTATTTTCAACAGGCTAAAGTTCAGCTTGATATGGCAAATAAACTTATAAGCACCAACAAACAGCTTCTTGAGGAAGCCTTAAAACTGCTGCAATAGTTTTTTGTTCTTAGTTTCTATAAACAAGGTGGGTTATAACCCACACTACGGTGCTAATACCTGCTATTAATATTTTATAAGAATAGACAAACACATCTACTTCAATTAAAATTAAATAAAACTACAGGGGTAAAAATCATGCCTGAAACTAAAATTATTGAAGTAGTAAAAGAATTAAACAAAATAGTAAAAGAATCTTATGAAGGATTTATAGGTTCTTATCTTTATGGTTCACAAGTTAAGGGAACTGCTCATAAAGAAAGTGATATAGATATTGTATTGCTCTTTAATTCTGAACTAACTCATAGACAAGAACGTGATTTAGCTGGAATTATCGGCAATGTTGAATATAAATACGATGTCTTTATAGATTATCACCCATATACAATGCAACAACTTAAACGAAATCCATTTTATTATGAATCTGTGGTAGAAGAAGGTAAATATTTTGACAGAGAAGCAGCATAAAGAGTTTTTTATAAAATATTCCCTTGAAAAAGCCAGAGAAACTTTAAAAGAAATAGAAGTATTATTAACTAATAATCTTTTAAATAATGCTCAATCTCGATTATATTACTCTATTTATTATGCTGTATCTGCTTTAGCATACATGGAAGGTCATAAAACAAGTAAACATGTGCCTTTAATGGGATGGTTTAACAAAGAATTTATCCATGAAAGACAAGTATTTAATCCTGAATTATTTGAACTATATAAAAATGCCTATGAAAATAGAAGAAAAGCTGATTATGAGTTCACTTATAAAGCTGTAAGGGAAAAGATTGAAAAAGATTTAATTGATGCAGTTGCTTTCATTGATGCTATCGAAAATTATATTAATTCCATTCAGTAGTAGGGTTATTTAGAAGGTATTTTTCAAGTTTAGAGAAGGGGCTTCCTCCTTCTTTTCCTGACATTTAGTCAGAAAAAGTGGAGTCCTTCCCTAAACCCCAGTTTATTTTCTTTGGTCGCAAAAGATATTATAGTTTCGCCAGCTAAAGCAGGCGAGTGACATTTCTTTTTTACTGCAAAAAAG
>MFRJ01000094.1:32237-33828 GCA_001784535.1 Candidatus Melainabacteria bacterium GWA2_34_9 | reverse complement strand
TACAGAGATTTTAAAATAATAAAAAAGTTGTCTGGATTTTTAATTTTTTTAGATATTTTTAAAAAATTACTAGACTTAGTAAGGATTTTTACCTAATTGCAAAATGTTTATATTAATCAGATTGAATTATTTTCCAATAAATTTGTTTTAAGACAAGAAAATTTTATAAACTTAAAAAATTTATTTAAAGAAATTTCTGAAAGCCATGAATACTTATTATTTTTAAATTTATCATATGATAATTATGGCAATGCAAGAATCAACATCTTCTTTAATCCGCAACACTTTTATTTTGAAAATAAACATGAATACAAAAAACATGTTGATTATAAGAAATTTAATGAATGTATAAACACAATTCAAGAGGAAATTGATAGTTCTATTGAAGGTTTTGACATAGAAATAGAGCCTTTATCCTCTTGGGGATTATCAAAGATTGAAATAGCTAAGAATATTCAGTTAAGACTTGATTATTTTTATTATATTGATATTTTAAATTCTCTGAAATCAAAACATCATTTAAGTTATTCCTTACTTGTAGAACATGATTATAGAAATATTATTTATTATTACAATCGTAGTCAAAAAAACCATATGCAATCTTATTCAAATTTCATAAAATTTGAAAACTTGATAAGACAAATAAAATTCTATAGTGATGATAAGGAATTAAAAGAAAATATTCTGCAAAGTAGTATTATGTTAAAGGATAACATTAATTTAAATTTTAAAACAAAAGAAGGTATTGCATTTAAGTCTGCTTTTTATTTACTTTTTAGACCAGAAGATGAAGATAACAATATAGTCAATTATATAAAACTTAAAGATATAATTCATGATTATAAAAATAACCTTATTAATTGTGAAAAATACTTATTAGGAGCGATTAATGGCAATTTGTTTCATCAAGATGTAATAATGCCAACTGAAATAATAAAAGATGATGATAAATTATTAGAAAAAATAATTAAGGAAACTTCTCAAGGCTCAGATAAACACATCCTTTACTTTATTATAGTAAAATTATTATCTGAATTAAAAGATTATAATTTAAAGAAAATAGTAACTTTTTTAAATAGATTTAAAAATCTAAACATAAAAAAACACAGTAGAGCTGTAATAAATAAGATAAATTTCTTTCGAATAAGTTATTATAAAAATTTTCAATCATATAGTTTTGAAGATTTATATGCTGAAATTAAAAATAAATTATTTTCTGATAACTCACTAGAAAAAGAAGTTGCTGAAATGCTTTCAACTTTAAAAACATTCGATTTTGAAGATTAATTTATAAGATATACTTGAGTTTTAAAGAAAGAGCAAAATAAGGACTTTTAAACAAAAAATATTGAAAATAAATATCTGTAAAACAGGCTATATTCCTTATCTCAACCTTATTAAACTGTATAGATTGACATAGTTTTTGATTATTTAAAATAAAAATTCTATTCCTTCAAAATATCTTTGTTTACTTGGTTTTTATTAATATCTAGAATATTTATGAGGTGGTAAAAACATTCGTTTTAAAAATATCTACTTCAAACCTCACAAATAAATACAAAATAAAATTCTTATCAATAATTTGAATCCT
>MFRJ01000094.1:31590-32210 GCA_001784535.1 Candidatus Melainabacteria bacterium GWA2_34_9 | reverse complement strand
AGCTATTTTTGTTCTTACTTAAAATTACAGTAAGTCATTTTTAACAGATTTTAAAGCAATTATTTTTTATCAAAATTATTTTAATGAATTGTCCACTCAATATCCCAGTTTTTTGAATCTGCATAATCATCATATGAACATTGTATGCTATCATTTATTACTAAACCCGATACGCTTCCTTTTGTATCTCCTAACATTCTTGTCATTTTGCTAAGCGGAATGTCTATTTTAATTAAATTAAATCCTTTTTCATCTTGTAAACTAATATTAAATCCCTGTGCTTTATCTATAAAATCACCATTTTCAATTATTTTCTTTAATCTTTTTGAATAAGGAAAAACATTAAAATTATAATATAGTTTGCCATCTCTCCAATTTGTTGAAAGTAATAAATTTATTCCATCAAGCTGTGGAATATCTTTTTGTTCCCAAGTTTTATATAAATCTTTCTTTGAATTAGCAATTTTAAACAAACCCGATTCTTTTATTTGTATTACTTCTCCAGTAATTTTATTTAATCTGTACGTTTTATTTTGCTGAGTAACTAAATCAAATTTTTCTAAATAAAAATAATAAATGACAACGAAAAATATTAAAACTATTGCTGTATAACCAATAAT
>MFRJ01000094.1:29987-31520 GCA_001784535.1 Candidatus Melainabacteria bacterium GWA2_34_9 | reverse complement strand
TTAAACATCATTGTAAAACAAGAATAAATTTATTTATATACAAAACTTATAAATTGCTTGTATTCTACATTATCAATATTTTTCACTCCTCAACTTTTTGTTTTCAAAGAGAAGGAAAGCATTAAATGTAAATGAAGCCAAAAGAATACTAATTATAATAAAATCTTTAAAATCTAATTGCATTTAAGCTTCTCCATCATCATTAACAAGTGTATTTAGGTGGTCGCCTCTATGGGCAGATTTACACAATGCTAAAATAATTGGGAAAACTATTATTATTGCTAAAAACCAAAATCCAAATATATTTAAAATGAGGTTATATGAAAAATTCATGCTTATTTTTCTCTCAACACTAAACGGCACTAAAAATAATTTTAGTGTAGAATAATTTTAGTTATCTTTATAACAATCTTATTAGACGGTTAATTAACCGCCTCGCTGTTTTGTAATTAACTGCATTTTCAACATGTCATTAATTCATGTTAATAATAAGCGAAATAATGTTGTAAGTCAATAGGATAAATCTTACTTATGACTAAAGAAAAAAATCTTAAAATACAAATAGGGAATAATATAAAAGCTATTAGAGAAGAGTTAAAGCTCACTCAAGAGGCTTTTGCTGTAAAAATTGACTCATCTGGCAGAATGATAAGGGAATATGAGCATAATAAATTCCCTGTAAGCTCTGAAACAATAGGGCTAATGATTGAAGTATATAGAGTTAATCCCGTCTTTCTCTTTACAGGAATTGGAAATATGTTTCTGGATAAGGAGATAAAAGAAACATATTTAGAAGAATTAAAGAATAAATACCAATATGACGATAAAAATTTAGAAAAAGTAATAGTTGAGCTTCTTAATGAGCCTTCATTAGTAGAAAATACTTTAAAACTTATAGAATTAAAGCGGAATGACAGAGATAATGTTATTGAAACGCTTGCTAATATAAGAAATTTCTTTGATTAATTCCCGTTAATAATCTTTAAAATATTATTGCTTGACTCCTCAATGCTTTCTTTTACCAACCCCATACCTCGTTTTGTATAATTTAGTTGTTCTTTTAGCCTAATTATACCTTTTTCCAGTTCTTCTAATTCGACAATTGTCTCATTTAAGTGGTTTGTTGGAACATCAAATGTTTTAATACCTGTATTTAACATTTCTACCTGTTTCAACAGCTCTTCTTTTTTGTTCATTATCCTTATGCCCTCTTTTATAAACCATCCGCATGATTTTATTCATTAATATCCATGATATACATGAATTTTAGACAAATCAATCATGTTTATAGCTTTTGATACAAATGTTTACAGTGGTATATTTCTGGGCAAGGCATATATTATCAATGTTAGAGCTATTTTATTTGTTTTGTAGCTTTAAATTATTTTTTAAAAAATGATTTTTAAAATTTTTAAAATAAAAACGAAGAAGAAAGTTAGGTGGCTAGATATAGTATTAATATAAGGCAGAAAATCCATGCCTTTGAGTTAGAAATTAGATTAAAAGAGGTCTCAATTTATGGAACTAATGACT
>MFRJ01000094.1:28105-29977 GCA_001784535.1 Candidatus Melainabacteria bacterium GWA2_34_9 | reverse complement strand
TAGCAATTTTTTTCAGCGTAAAACCCCATACGGTAAGAAATTGGATAAGAAGAGAACAAATTCCAAAAGAAGCGGTATTTAAAATTGGAGCTACAGTCAGAATCAGAAAAAATGCGTTAGAAAAATTTATTTCTAATGCAGCTTAAAGCAAAGGTTTATTAAAGTTTATGACAGTTCTACAAAAAGGTAAAAATAATAAGTGGCAATGTGAGTTTATGATTGACGGTAGGCGTTATTATAAGGCTTGCAAAGGTGCTACTTCAGAAAAAGAAGCTAAACGATATGAAACTGTATTACGTAGCGATATAATGCGTGGCGATTTGAATTTTGTTAAAAAGAAATGCACTATAAAATTGTCTGAAATGATACAAAAATATTTGGAATATTCAAAAACAAATAAAGCTAGTTATACCCATGATAAGACATATACAGGTTATTGGTTAGAATATTTTGGAAATAAATTACTTTCAGAGATAAAATCTATTGATATTGAAGGATACAAGAGTTTTAGACTGGATAAAAAGATAAAACCCTCAACTGTCAATAGAGAATTAAATTCTTTAAGCAAAATGCTTTCTATTGCCAAGCAAAACAAATTCATTGAAAATAACCCTTGTTCTGATGTTAAAAAATTAAAAGTTGATAACTATAAGATAAGATTTTTAACCAAAGAAGAAGAAAAATGCCTATTTGAAGCTATAGGTGAGCATTGGATTAAACCAATAGTTGTAACAGCTTTGCAAACAGGCATGCGTAAAGGTGAAATTTTGAATCTTACTTGGGATTGCGTAAATTTTGACCAGAAATACATAGATGTTCTTCAAACAAAATCAGGAAAACCAAGACAAATACCAATATCTAAAAAACTAAAAGAAACACTAAAAGCTATGCCAGAACTAAGCGAATACATTTTTGTTAATGAAAAAACTTTAGGTGTTCAACAAAATATTAATCATGTTTTCCCTGAGTTTGTAAAAACAGCAGAGATTAAAGATTTTAGATTTCACGATTTAAGACACACAGCAGCCACGAGAATGGTCGAAAAAGGTGTTGACCTCGTAGTTGTAAAAGATATTCTTGGACATGCAGATATTAATATAACAATGCGTTATGCTCACCCTGTTCCTGAAATGAAATTAAGAGCCATACAAGCATTAAATGATTATTAGTATTTTAATCAAGCTATAAATACTTAAATCATACTGATATTATTTTGTCATTACGGAAATATTACGGAAAATGAAATATTACTGTAATTATGGAATGTCTTTAAAGTCTGTTATAAAAGGATAAATGGAGCGTAGGAGATTCGAACTCCTGACCCCCACACTGCCAGTGTGATGCGCTACCAACTGCGCTAACGCCCCATTTTTTTATGAAATTGTGTAAAATTAATTTTGTTTCGCCTAAGATTAATATTACAAATCAAGAGTAAAAGTCAAGAGATTCACAAGATGCCTCAATATTTATCTAAAAAAGAATCAAATAAAATAAAAGCCATTCTCGAAAATGACGGAGTAATTGCCTTTCCTACTGATACTGTCTGGGGAATAGGATGCCTGCCGGAAAATAAAAAAGCTGTTGAAAAAATTTATTCCATAAAATCAAGAGATAAAGGAAAACCCTTTATTCTTCTTGGCAAAAATTTAAAAAGTTTGCTCCCGTATGTAGAAAAATTGCCGGAAACTGCCAAAAGGATTGTTGAAAAATATTTCCCCGGGGCTGTAACTCTTGTGGTTAAAAAAAGTTCGCTTACTCCTGATTTTGTGACTGCGGGTTTTGATACTGTCGGGATAAGAATTTCGGATTGTCCGATTTTTATTGAAATGCTAGAAAAATGCACGGATAATGGAGTTCTCGCTACCACAAGTG
>MFRJ01000094.1:17601-28030 GCA_001784535.1 Candidatus Melainabacteria bacterium GWA2_34_9 | reverse complement strand
GAGGTAAAAATATAATGGAAAAAGTAAAAATAGCAATCGGATCAGACCACGGCGGTTATGAATTAAAAGAAATCGTTAAATCATATATAGAAAAACTCGGCTATGAGTATCAGGATTTTGGAACACATAACGGAGATTCCATAGATTATCCGATTATAGCAAAAGAAGTCGCCAAAAAAGTTTCCGATAAAGAATTTGACAGAGGAATACTTGTCTGCGGGTCTGGATTAGGGGTTGCAATAGCTGCAAACAAAGTAAAAGGCGTCAGAGCTGTTACCTGTCACGATTCTTATTGTGCAAAAATGAGTCGGCTTCATAATAATGCGAATGTTTTAACAATGGGCGGCAGGGTTATTGGTACTGATGTTGCCTGCGAAATAGTAAAAATTTGGCTGGAAACTGAATTTGAAGGCGGTCGACACCAAAGACGAATTGATATGCTCGAAGAATAGTTAAGTTTTTTACCGATTTAACCAATTGCTAAAGTTGATAATTTGTTGATTTCTTATAGTGAAAACTAATATTCACTTGAGGAAATTAATATGCTTAAAAATAATGATATTTCCGTTGTAATTGTAGGAGAAGCAGGTCAGGGCGTAGAAACTGCATCAGATATTATAGTTAAAGTATTTAAAATGGCAGGATATAACGTATTTTCCTGCAAAGAATACATGTCAAGAGTCAGAGGAGGGGTTAATTCTTCAATCATCAGAATTTCTTCCGGAGCAATTTCTTCTTATGTCGATAAAATAGATTTTTTAGTTATGCTTTCGCCAAATTTAACTGGGCATTTGGAAAAAAGAATAACAGAAGAAACTTCTATTCTTTATGATGAAGCATTTAAAAATTTGTCTTTAGATAAATACAAAACCTTTGCAATGCCTTTATCTTCAGAAGCCGCTAACGCCGGCGGGAAAATATTTTTGAATGTTGTAGCAATAGGCATTATTTTTGGGATTTTCAATATTGAAATGAAGCTGATAGAAGAATATATCAGGAACATATTCTCAGATAAACCTGAAGATGTTATTCAGAAAAATATTCAAGCTGTTCAATCAGGTTATGAATTAGGCAAAAACTTTATAAACAATAATGGCTTATCTGTAAATGTTCAAAAAGACGAGCTCGTAGCAGATAAAATACTTGCAAGTGCAAATGAGGCAGTGGCTCTAGGATGTATTGCCGGTGGTTGTGATTTTATAGCGTCTTATCCGATGTCGCCTTCAACAGCTGTTTTTACTTATCTCGCAGAAAAATCTGATGGATTTAATATAATAGTCGAGCAGGCAGAAGACGAAATTGCCGGCATGAATATGGGATTAGGGGCGTGGTACGCAGGAAGCAGAGCCATGGTTTCCACTTCAGGAGGCGGATTTGCTCTTATGATTGAAGGCGTTAGTCTTGCAGGCATGATTGAATCTCCTATGGTAATTCACCTTGCCCAAAGACCGGGACCTGCAACAGGACTTCCGACAAGGACAGAGCAGGGGGATTTAAATCTTGCTCTTTATTCAGGACATGGTGAATTTCCAAGGATTATACTCACCCCGGGAACTCCCGAAGATGCTTTTTGTCTTGCACAAAATGCTTTTAACCTTGCAGATAAGTTTCAAGTGCCTGTTTTCATACTTACAGATCAGTATGGCTTGGAATCTTATTCGCTTTGTAAGCCGTTTGATGCTAATAAAACAGAAATTAAAGATTTTATTGTAAAAACAGACCAGAATTACCAAAGATATAAACTTACTGATGATGGGATAAGCCCAAGAGGTATTCCTGTACATGGTGATGGTCTTGTGAAGCTTGACAGTGATGAACATGGTGAAGATAGTCACATCACAGAAGACCTTGATTTAAGGGTGAAAATGGTCGATAAAAGGCTTAAAAAATTTGACCTGATTAAAAAAGAAATTTATGAGCCGGAATTACTTGGCAACGATAGTTATAAAACTCTTTTAATAGGCTGGGGCTCGACCTGTAATGGCATAAAAGAAGCTCTTTGTCATTTAAATAACCCTGATATTGCCTTTCTTTATTTTAAACAGATTTATCCTCTTTCTGAAAAAACTCTTGCATATCTGGAAAAAGCAAAAAATACTGTATGCTTTGAAAATAATGCCACAGGGCAGTTTGCGAATTTTATAAGACAAGAAACAGGCTTTACTATTCACCATAAAATTCTGAAATACAACGGTTTGCCATTTTCTGTCGAAGAATTAGTTAATAAAATTCAAGATTTAATATAGGAGAAAGCACAATGGATTATGACAGAAAAGATATTGATATAGCATGGTGCCCTGGATGTGGCGATTTTGCAATTTTGAAAATATTAAAAGATGCATTAACCGAGTTAAATATTTCTCCAGAAAATTCTGTACTGGTTTCTGGAATTGGACAAGCAGCCAAACTGCCTCATTATTTGAATTGTAATTTCTTTAACGGGCTTCATGGAAGAGCACTTCCTCCTGCTACTGCGATAAAAGTTTGTAATCCCAACCTGAATGTAATGGTAGTCAGCGGTGATGGTGATGTATACGGGGAAGGCGGAAATCATTTTATTCACACAATCCGCAGAAATCCTAATATTTCAGTAATCGTCTGTAATAATATGGTTTATGGTCTTAC
The DNA here is from genome assembly GCA_001784535.1 of Candidatus Melainabacteria bacterium GWA2_34_9. Lineage (GTDB taxonomy): Bacteria > Cyanobacteriota > Vampirovibrionia > Gastranaerophilales > UBA9971 > UBA9971. The sequence continues at coordinate 25,405 of MFRJ01000094.1, read as the reverse complement.
AAAAGGACAGGCATCACCGACAAGCCTGAAGGATTATAAAACGTCTGTTCAGACTCACGGAGTTACAAATGAGCCATTCAACCCCCTTGCAATTGCTATATCTCAAGATGCGTCTTTTGTGGCAAGAGCTTTTTGTGGAGATGCTTTACAAACCAAAGAAATTTTCAAAAAAGCTATTACTCATAAGGGCTTTTCCCTTGTGGATGTATTTCAACCCTGTGTAACTTTCAATAAAGTCAACACATATCCGTGGTTTAAGCAAAATACTTATTATCTGGAAGATTCTTATATCCCGAATAATAGGGTAAAAGCCTTTGAAAGAGCAATCGAAACGGAAAAACTTCCGCTGGGCATATTTTATATAAATCCTGATAAGGTAACTTTTGAAGAAACAGAAGCAAATGCTGAAAAATCCAGATTAAATGTCTTTGAAAGAAGACAAAATAGAAAAGAAAAACTGGAAAATATTATACAAAGCTTGAAATAAAAAATATTTTAGCAGGATTAAATGTTAAGAATTGGTTACTTTATTTTGCATAAACAAAAATAGTGTGAATTTATTGACATAATTCATAGTGAAAAACTGAATTAGCAATATCCAGATGCTATAATAATTATATGTAAGTAAGTATAAGAAGGTGGAAATATATGGGTTTAGAAGTCAATACTAATGTAACTTCATCAATTATACAAAATAATCTGGCTTTATCTAAAAGTGAAATGGAAAAGTCAATTATCAAAATAGCAACCGGTAAAAAACTTAGTGCTGTTGAAGATGCAGCAAATTTAATACTTGCAGAAACTTTGGATGCTCAGGCAAGAGGTTCGCAAGTAGCTATTGAAAATTCACAAACTGGCATAAATGCTCTTCAAACAGCTGATGCAGGATTAGAAAGTACTAATGAAAATCTGCAAAGAATCAGAGAATTGTCAGTACAAGCAGCTAATGGCACTTATGGTGAAAATGAAAGAAAAGCCATAAAAGATGAAATTAGTGCTTTAACAGACGAGATAAACAGAGTTTCAAATACGACATCTTTTAATGGACAAAAATTATTAGACGGTAGCAACGCAGATTTAACACTTCAGACCGGACCAAATGGAGATCCAAGTGAAAACACAATAAATGTTGGTGATGCTTTAGGTTCTGTAAAAACAGATGATTTAGGACTTCTTAACAGTGATGATGTCAAAACATCCCTTAATACATCAGAGGATTTTGCAGGCTATCTGGATAGTATTGATAGTGCTCTTAGCAGAGTGACAGAACAAAGATCAAATATTGGTGCTTATCAGAATAGACTTGAATCAAATATTAACAGTATGGATGTGACTAGTGAAAACTTGATTGCAGCTCAATCAAGAATTAGAGATACTGATATTGCTGCTGAAATGTCAAAATTAACACAAAATCAAATATTAAATTCAGCTTCAGCAAGCTTGCTTGCTCAGGCAAATCAAATTCCGAGTATTGCATTGTCGTTAATTTAAGGTATTTGATTTAATCATACTTAACAAAAAACACATGTATTTTTATAAATACATGTGTTTTTTTAATAAAAAATTGCTTATTTATTTTTTGAAATTTCTTCTTTTACGAGAGTGATTAAATGATCTATTTGCATAATCACTATAAATCCAATAAATGAAAAAATTGAAATAAGTATTATTATGACAGAATATATTTGTTCATTTATAGAATGTCCCTGAGTAAATGAGGAATAGCCATTATAGGCAGCAAAACAAGTAATAAAAAATAAAATAATAGCAACTAGACTTGTAAGTATTTGAACACTGTCTATTTTAACATTTTTAATCTCTGTGTTTTCACTACTCATAAGTATTACTCCTTTTAAAAACTGCAAATATATAAAAATTAATTATAATAAAATTATAAACATTTTTCAAATATTAATCAAGAACACAATAAATAATAGAACTTGCTTAGTTCAATTCTGATTGGCTATAGATGTTCTTTTCGGCAGACAAAGAAATGACAGGCAAACAGCCAAGTTAAAAATATTAGGGTATTATTTTTAGTATTATAACTTAGTCATCAGAGTCTCTAAGTAGCTGTGGGGTTGGATGTTCGCCAGCACCACTTAAATCAACAGGCGTAGGTGATTCTGAAGAAGTGTCAAAATTGTAGCCGGAATAAGTACTTGCTCCTTCATAATCATATGAGCCATTGGAATAGCTGTTAGAAGCAGAATCACTATCTCCAGCAGCATTCTGAAGTTGCTCAAAAGCGCTTTGAGCAAAGCATTGTGTATTAACTGTACTTGATGCCATTAATAGCATAAAAACAATAAATGTCTTTTTCATAGCTTCTCCAAATTATTTTAATAGTTTTATTATAACTGAAAACTACAAAGGAAAAAAGATTATATTAATTTTCTTTTGTAAGGATTTGTTTTTATGAATCAAGAACGCAATAAAAAATTGAACTAATTAAGTTCAATTCTGATTGGATATAAAAATACCCCCACGGGAATTCGAATCCCGGTCTTCTCCGTGAAAGGGAGATGTCCTAGGCCTCTAGACGACAGGGGCATGTTTATTTAATTATCTTAAGACTAAGATAGCAGGAATATATTTTGATTGTCAACACGTTTTTAAAAATTCTTTCATTTCCCTGTTGAGCCGAAACCACCTGAAGACCTTGCAGTTGTTGTTAATTCTTCTACTTCTATAATTTCTGCTTTTTGTACTTGAGCAATTATCATCTGTGCTATTCTTTCGCATGGTTGAATTATATATGTTTCGTTAGAAAGATTAATCATAGGTACGCATACTTCCCCTCTGTAATCTTCATCGATAGTTCCAACACAGTTTATAAGAGTCATTCCGAATTTTATGGAAAGTCCCGATCTTGGTCTTATTTGCGCTTCATAACCGGAAGGAAGTTCTATAATTATTCCGGTAGGAACAAGTTTTCTTTCAAAAGGTTTAAATTCTATTGGTGCTGAAATGCCTGCTGTTAAATCCATGCCAGCAGCTCCTTCTGTAGCATAAAAAGGCATTTTGATATTATTTTCAAGGCGATGAATTTTTAATTTTATTTTTTCCATTTTTTGTATCCTTAAATTTTATTTAACACTAAATCAGCTTTTTATCTTATAATATAAGATAAATATAGCAAAAAAGATTTTGGAGTGATTCTAAAATAATGTCGAGCCTTAATAAAGAACAAATCGCGCAACTTTTTAATCTTGCAGGGCAAAAGTCGCCGGAAAATCCGACTTCAGAAGAAATAACGGGAATTTTAATAGAAATAGAGAAAAGAATTTCTCCCGGCTGTATACAAACTCAGTCAAAATTTTTAAATAATGCCAATATTCTTTTGGTTGATGACCTTGAATTGTCTGTATATCAACTAAGCAAGCTTTTAACAAATTGTGGATATGCCACAACGGTTGCCAGAAGTGTAGGAGAGGCTTTAGATTATTATAAAAAACAAAGTTTTCAATATGTTATTGTTGACTTGTTTTTACCAAATCCGGAAGATGGATTGCATTTAATTGATGAGATCAATAATGCAGAAAAAACTAAAAATGATGAAACAAAAATAGTTGTTATTTCAGGTTCTGATGATAAAAAGCTTATAAACGAATGCTTCTTAAAGGGTGCTAACGAGTTTATAAGCAAATTGCCCGATTGGCATAAAAAAATATTGCAGCATATAGGTAACCTCGAAGTTCAAAAATACGGTGCAATGGCAGAAGTGTTTACGAAAGTTGAAGATCCGAAAAATAAAATAGCATCTATAACCATAAGTAATTTATCTAAAAATGAAATAATTGAAACACTTAAAAGAGAGATCCAAATTCTTATTAATACAGGGTATGTGAATTTAATACTTGATCTTGAAAAAGTAAAAAATTTAGATTCAGTCGGATTAAATGCAATCGTTTACGCTTATAAAGCCTGTTCCGAAAGGAGAGGAATCCTTAAGTTATGCGGAGTTAATAGCGCAGTTAATGATGCTCTTTCATATGTATTTTTAAATAATTTAATATCAATGTTTAAAGATAAAGATAGTGCCTTATTTGACTATAAAAAAGAAAACTCTTTAAATAGTTAGATAAAAGAAGATATTTTTTATTGTTGGAGTAGTCTTTGCTGTGTACGTTCAGACAGAAAACACAGCAAACGGGTATTGAAGTTAATATAAAGTATATTCTATGATAGGATTATAAAAATTTTATGTGGAGATGGTTGTGAATATGTTGGCAAAATTGAAAAATTTTATAAATTCTAAAAAGTTTTATTTTATTCTGTTATTTTGTGTTTTAAATATAGCCGGGTTTGTAATGTACGAACAAAACAAGCCGACTTCAGTTGCAGGCATGATGAAAGAAGCAGATAATTTTGCTGTAAAAGGTCAAATTGCTTATGCAATTGAAGATTATAATAAAATTGTCAGAGTCTTTCCGGAAAATTATGAAGCACATATTCGATTGGCAGAACTTTATCTTGAAGTAAATGAGCCGGATATGGCTAAAGTTGAATACATGAAAGCTATTAAGTTAGGTTATAAATCTGCATATCAAGCCAATATTGCTATGGCAGAGCTCTATGTTAAAGAGAATAATTATAACCTTGCAGAAGGCTTTATTAATGAGATAAAAGATATAAATAATATCAAGGCTCTGCAATTAATAGGAGATTTTTATTGTAAATGGGGTAATACGTTAAAACAAACTGATAAAACAGAGGCAATCAGGAAGTTTAAAATAGCATATAAATATTATAAAAAGTCAGATAGTCCAAATTTGTTAAAACTTAAGAAAGATGTAAAAAATGTTTATATTGATATTTCAAATGAGTTTCTAAAATTAAACAAACCTCTGGATGCTATAGATATTCTTAAGCTGTCTTTGGTTTTTTGGAATAATTCAGAAACTCATTATAGATTGGCTAAAATTTATGAAAAACTGGGAAAAATTGATACTGCCATTGACGAATATAAAACAGCGTTTGGTCTTAATCCGACAGTTTCAAGCCCTGAGAGTTATGTTGCACTTTTAATCAAAAAAGCTGAAATTTTAAAAGAAAAAGGTGATAAAGTTTCTGCGGAACTTTATTATACGCGTGCTAAAAAATTTGATTCTAAATTAAATATTCTTATGAATCCTGATAGCAGGATTATTATTAATAATTTATCAACAAAATGCAATGAGAATATAGATAAAGATATTCTTATCCCGGAAATTAGTTTTAAATTGACCAATATAAGCAAAGATAAAATAAATCAGTTGAAAATAAAAGTTGTTTTTTTAGAAAATAATAAACCTTTTAGTGAAGAAATAAAAACTATTGCGTCAGATAAAAATCCTTTAACTAATGATGCAAGTACTCCTCAAATAAATATCTTTTCATCAGAACCGGTGAATTATGTATTGGATAAACATAATTTATTGGCGCAAATTTATATTTCTCAAAAAACTCCTGATAAATGGGTACTTTTTAGAAATGTGAATATAGTATGGGAAATGAATTCTGATATTACTATTGAGGATAAAAACTGACAAATAAAAAGCCTTTTCTTTTAAAGAAAAGGCTTTTATATAAATAGTTCTATTAAAGTATTATGCTTGAGTTCCTGCTAATAAATTTAACAAAAGTTGCATTTGACTCTGTTGTTGGTTTTGTTGTCTGCTTTGTGCAACTTTTGAATCTATATAATCCCAGAAAGAATCATCCGAATCATCAGAATCGTCTTCGCCTGTTCGATTCCACCAGTCGTCTACCGGTTTAGCTGTAGTTGTAGTGGTAGTTCCGCCTAAGCCAAGAAGCCCTAAAAGGGAACCAAGCTGATCAGTAGAATTGTTTGCTGCAGGTGCTGTTGTTCCTCCGAGTCCAAGTTCTTGTGCAAGTAAATCAAGCTGGCTGGTTCCTGTATTTGCAGTGTTTCCGGTAGTTCCACCTAGACCAAGAAGTCCTAAAAGTGAACCAAGCTGGTTGGTTGATGTATTTCCGGTAGTTCCGCCCAGACCAAGAAGTCCTAATAATGAACCAAGCTGGTTATTTGCAGTATTTCCGGTAGTTCCGCCTAATTGATTTTGATTCAATACAGAGTCAGGATTTATTCCCATAGCTCTTAATTGATCTCTAAGTGCAGATGTTTGTTGAGCTTGATAAAGACCTTGATTAAACAGTAGCTCTTTCTCAGTTTTTGCCTGTGCGATCATAGGCGCTGTTTGCGCAGTAAAGGTATCAGTAAAACTACATAGGGACATAGAGTTACTAAAAATACCGCCCATTCCGATACTGGAATAATTTCCAAATGGATTAATACTGCTTTGATTTCCAAACAGTCCGGATCCTAGACCTGCATTTGAATTAAATACGCTTGGACTAAAGCTGTAAGGCATTGAGTTTCCGCTTCTTAATTCAGTTGGTGTTAAGTAGTCGAATGCACTAAAGTTCCATGCCAAAGGATTAACTGTGTTTACGTCAGCCATTTATAGCAATTCTCCCGTTGTGTAAGGATATATAAATTATTCGATTGTTATATTAATATAAACAACAGAAAGCTTATAAAATTGCTATTTTTTTGAGATACATTGTATATATTGTTACAATATTTAATATATTAAATTATTGAAGCGCTGTTAAGAATAATTTCTACAAGCTCATCATAGCTGATTCCCATAGCTTTTGACTGGGCAGGGAGATCACTTAAATCAGTCATTCCCGGAATGGTATTGATTTCTAAAATAAAAGGTTTTCCTTCTTTAGTAACTACAAAATCAACTCTGCTCATACCTTTAGCTTCAATTGCTTTATGAGATTTTATTGATAAATTTTGAATTTCTTTTGTTAATTCTTTACCAATTTCGGCAGGAAGAATAAATTGAGTCATTCCTTCAGTATATTTAGCCTCGAAATCATACCATTCGGTTTTTGTCCTAAATTCTAGTATAGGAGTAGCGATAGTTTTTTTGCGAAGCGGGAGTGAAAAGCCCGAAGCGGAGCTTTGCTTCGCTGGAGGGGTGTAACTCGTTCCTTCCTCAAGGTCAAGAACACCTACTGTAACAGATTTTCCGTCAAGATATTCTTCAAGCATTACGCCCATGTTGTATTTTTCTGCTTCTCGTACAGCTGATTCAAGTTCATTTGGAGTATTTACCTTTTGCATCCCTATGCTCGAGCCTTCACTGACGGGTTTTATCATAAGAGGATAATTCAAATTAATTTCTTTCCCTTTTAATTCCTCGAAAGAATTAACTACAATTGATGGAATTATAGGCAGGTTTTGTGTTTGCAATATTCTTTTTGTGAAATCCTTGTCCATTGCGATTGAACTTGCTTTAACTCCGCTTCCTGTGTAAGGAATTCCGATGACTTCAAGCAATCCCTGAATACACCCGTCTTCGCCATATTTGCCATGAAGAGCGATATAAGTGACTTCTATATTTTTTTCAATTAGTGTTTTAGCAATATTTTTGTCAACGTCTATCATTTCAGTATTTTGATAGCCTAATCTTTTTAATGCTTCAAAGCAATTTTTGCCTGATCTCAGCGAAACTTCTCTTTCGTTGGACATTCCACCGCAAAGAACACCGATTTTGGTATTTTTATTTATTTTTAACAATTTTTTCATATTCCCTCTTTTTGTAAATAAGTACAAGAATTCCAATTTCTTTTTTTGATTACAACTATTTTTTATCTGGATGAATTGTGAAAAATCAATGAACAGTAAAGTTTTTCCATATTTTTTCTTCTTCCGGCAAATAAGTACCTATATACCTGATTTCTGCAATAAGATCATAACCGAATTTTTCTTTAACCCCTGAAT
>MFRJ01000094.1:11433-17592 GCA_001784535.1 Candidatus Melainabacteria bacterium GWA2_34_9 | reverse complement strand
TATAAGAAAATTGGCATGCTTTTCGGAAACTTTTGCTCCGCCTTCTTGCCAGCTTTTCGCCCCTAACTCCTCAAAAAGTCTGCCGGAATGAACACCTCTTTCAGGATTTCTGAAAGTGCTTCCTGCGTTTGGCTCTGTTAAAGGCGGGTGTTTTTCTTTTCTGTAGCTGATATGAAATTCCATTTTTTCTGAAATTTCAGTATTTTCTGCTTTTTTAAGCTTAAAAGTCGCATTAAGTATTAAATGTCTGTTTTTTTCGACAAAAGAATTTCTGTAACCCAGTTTTAAATCTTCTTTATGAAGTGTTTTAATTTCTCCTGTCAGCAAATCTATAACTTCTGCGGCTTCTATGACGTCTTCTATTACCTGTCCGTGTGCTGATGAGTTCATAGTGACGGCTCCACCAACAGAACCTGGAATTCCTATCATAAATTCCATGCCTGAAAGTCCTTTTTTAAGAAGAATTTTCGCCAAACTGGCTGATTTAAGCCCACATTCTGTTTTTATAGTTTCTTCATCAAGAAATTCGTATTTTTTAAGGTTTTTGGTGAACACAACTTTTTCTTCCACACCCTGAGAAGAAATCAGAAGATTTGAGCCTTCGCCGATTATAATTATATTTTCACGGGCTGAATTATTTTTTATTTCATAAATTTCTTCTACCGAAGTCGGAAAATATGCAGCTTTTGCATTTCCGCCTATTTTAAGGGTTGTATGTTCCTTTAGAGAATAATCTTGTATCATTTTAACAGAATTTTTCATTGTAATTTAAGTATTTTAACCTGCATTGTCTATAATTAGTTGACCTAATTGAGTAATATTTCCCGCTCCCATTGTGAGAATTATATCATTTTCTTTGATTTCCTGTTTTACAGCTTTTGCGATATTTTCGAGTTCACCGGAAACATAGAAAGTCTTTGTGTAAGTTATTTGCTTGCTTAAGTTTTCTGAATTCACATTTTCAAGAGGAGCTTCTCCTGCGGGGTAAACATCGCATAAGTATACAATATCCGCATCTTTAAATGCTTTAGCAAAATCCTGCCATAAATTAGCAAGTCTTGTATATCTGTGAGGCTGAAAAACTGCAATTACGCGCCCTTTTTGCGAGGAAGAAACAATCTCCTTGGCGGTTTTTAAAGTCGCTTCAACTTCAGTCGGATGATGTGCGTAATCATCAATTATCCTTGCACCTTTAAAGTAGCCTACTGTTTGAAATCTTCTTTTCATTCCGGTAAATTTTTCAAGTGAATCGGCGATTTGAGGAAATTCAATTCCGCATTCAAGTGCAGCAACAGTTGCAGCTAAAGCATTTGATATATTATGGATTCCCGGAATTCCAAGAGTAATTTCTCCAAGTAATTCATTTTTCTTAAATACTTTCATTCTGGCATTGGGAACTGTTGCAAGGGCTTCAGCTCTGTAAACAGACTCTTTGTGTAATGGCTGTTCAGGATTAGTGCTGTAAGTAATTATATTTTTATGGTCAATTCTTTTTAAAAGATCAAGATTCCCTGAATCATCAGTATTTATTATTATTTTAGAATTTTTATCAAGATCGCAAGCATATCTTTCAAATGTTTCAAGAATTTGCTCGAAGCCTTTTTCGTAATGATCGGCATGATCAAATTCCAGATTCGTTATAATGCTTATGTCAGGAGTATAAAGTTCGATTGAACCGTCACTTTCGTCGAGTTCAGAAACAAAATGATCTCCAAAGCCTGCTTTTGAATTTACATCATAATGCGGAAGTTGTCCGCCTATAGCAAAAGATGGATTAAGTCCTTCCATTTCAAATAAAAATGCGGTCATGCCGGAAGTTGTGGTTTTTCCGTGAGTTCCGGTGACTCCGATAGAATATTGCTTTTTTTCTTCGCCAAATCCTGACATTAAAGCTTCAAGAAGTTGAGCTCTATGAACCAAGGGAATATTTTGTTTTTTTGCTTCTATTAATTCAGGATTGTCGGGTTTGATAGCGGAACTTACTACAACAAGTGAACAATTATTTATGTTTTCGGAACTGTGTCCAATTTTAACGATTCCACCGGTATTTTCGATGGATTTTATGTTAGCGTTATTTTTTATGTCAGAACCGGAAACTTTATAGCCTAATTCAATCAGAATTTTAGCAAGACCGCTCATTCCGATTCCGCCTATTGCGATAAAGTGTATATAACCGTCAGTTTTCGCTATAGTTTTTCTAAAAAGACTGTCTTTTGAAAACTTAATTTTTGCGTTTTCCATTTCTTCCCGCCAGATCTATTGTATTGCAGCTCTCCCATTTCGCTTAATTTATATTTTATAATAGTCAATAATTAAAAACCATTATTAATTTTATAGTCATACGGTTTTTTAGTACAAAAAAAGAGCTTTCCCTTTAATTTTTCGGGATAGCCCTTTTTTTTATATTTATATAAACTTAATTTTTTGTTGGAGCTTGAGGAGGTCTTTGTTTTTTTACAAGTGATCTAATTTCTGTTTCAATTTTTTTAGGATCGCATTCTTTGTCTATATATACGATTTTTGCGTTGTTTCTTGAGCTTTCAATTAATTTTTGTATAGATTGCATTTTTGTTTGTTGTTCCAGATATTTAGCAATCTGTGGTTTTACTTCATCAAAAGGTACTAAACCTGCTTTTTTGCGGTCAACTACTTTTATAATGTGATAACCGAATTCTGTTTTAACCAAATTGCTTATTTCACCGGGTTTTATAGAAAAAGCTACTTTAGAAAACTCTTTTACCATTTGTTTATTATCAAAAAATCCTAAATCTCCGCCTTTTTCAGCACTTGAAGGATCTTGAGATTCTTTTTTTGCCAATGCTGCAAATTTATCCGGTCTAGCTTTTATTTCTGCAAGGATTTTTTCAGCTTTATTTTTAGCTGCAGACATTTCATCTTTAACTTTTTTGTTTAATTCATCTGCTGATAATTTTTTACCTTCAGCTTCAAATTTAGATCTAATATCTGATTCTGATGCACTAATCAAAATATGGCTTGCTTTTACTTGTTCAGGTTGTTTAAAGTGTTTATCCCGGTTTTTTACATAAAAGTCTTTTATAGCACCTTCATTAACATTGTTTGTGCCTGATAAATTATTAACAAGCTTTTCTTTTAACATATCAAATTTGAGCATATCGCTAAAAGAATCTTTGTTAAGGTTATTTAGTGCAAGAGATTGTTCAAATCTTGCTTTACCACCGACTTTGTTCATTATTTCATCTAATTTAGCTTTAATTTCTTCATCAGATATAGAAATTTTTCTTTTGTCAGCTTCCTGTGTCAATAATTCTTTAACTATAAGATCATTTACAGTTTTATTTTTGTAGATAAGATAAATAAATCTGTTTTCAGGCTTATTTACATCAATGTTGCTGGAAGCTAAAGAGCCTTTTTTAAAGGAAGCATCTATCATTCCTTTTGTTATTACAGAATTGTTAACCTTTATTACAGCAGGACCTAAATCAGCTTTTTCTTTTTGTCCGCAACCGCTAAGAAAAACCATAGAAGCAGCCATTAATGCAAGTGTAATTTTTTTCATAATTTATCCTCATTTAAGTATATTTTTTGTCTTTTTAACCAATTAAAATTATACATTATTAAAATAAATTGTGGTTGTTTGTTACAAAAAATTTTTAGCAATTTTTTTTGTTTAGGTGTTTTGTATTGTTGTTAGTAATTTTAGATACAGATATAATGCTGCAAAATATCATTTTAAGCCGTTTATATAATGCAAATAATTTATCTTTTTCCGGTGCTACAAAGATAAATATATTTTATTTTAGCGATTATCACGCTGTTATACCTGCCTATAGACATTTGAAAACCGCATCAGATACTTTTGATAAAAAACATGAAGATTCGGAAAATTTAAAATTATCAGCCGGAGATGTTTTTTCCGGAACAGAACTCAAAAAAAGAGATCTGGTAAGCAAAATTTTGAAATCAATGAATTTTGATGCTTGCGCAATAGGCAATCATGACAGGGGAAGAAATTTCAATTTTTACGAATATTTAAAAAATAATCATTTAACCAATCAAAAAAACAAAGCTGAAGGAAAAGAATCGGAATTTTTTACTGATTTTATGGCTTGCAATACAGAAACTCCTAATGATAAAGAATATAATAAATTGGGATTGTTTAAATCAAAAATTGTTACTAAAAATGGGGAAAAATTTGGTTTAATAGGAGTTACTACACCTGATTATAAGACTAATTACTGCAAATTACATAATATTTCTTTAATTAAAAATGATATTGAACAGGAAATTCAAAAATTAAAAGAACAAGAACCTGAATTGGATAAAATAATTTTACTGTCGCATCTCGGTACAAAAGAAGAAAGAAAAATTGCCAAAATTGTTTCTGATATAGATATAATAATCGGCGGACATTCTCACGATAATGAATATGAACTTTTTGAATCACCTAAAAAAGAACCTGTTTTAATAGTTCAGGAAGGAAATGAAAAAACTTTTGGTGAATTAACGGTTGAGTTCGATGAAAATGGCAGAATAGATTTATCGAAAGGAAATTCACCTAAAAATAAAGTCGATAAAGTCTTTAATTATTCTGCAAGTGAAGATATAAAAAGACTAGAAAAGGATACACTTGGTGAAACCTATCCTGTAGGTACGTTGGTCAGAGAATTTAGTTCTAAACGTGCTGTAAAAAAAGAAAATCCTATTCTTAATATTATGACAGATGCAATTTTAAATAAGACAGGAGCTGATCTTGCTCTGGTAAATCCGGGAAGTGTCAGATCATTAATGGAGGCAGGTAAAATTACAGCAAGAGATGTTGAATATTGTTTTCCAATGCCGCATCCTGTTGTTACGGTTAAATATACGAAACAGCAGTTGGCAGACGTAATAAGAGAAGGCGTAGAATCAACAAAATTAAGAAAAATCAAACCCGGAATTATGCACGTTTCAGGTGCAAGATATACAGTTACTGCTGATAAAAAGGTAAAGGATTTTTATACGGTTGATGAGAATGGAAACAAAAAAATTGAAATAATTGATTCAAAAGGAAATATTGTTTCTGATGAAAATCCTGAAAAGCCGACTTTATTGACAGTTGCTGTGTCAGAATATGTTATTTCAAATCCTCAAAATATGTTTAATTCTTTGAAAAAAATCAAAATAGAAGATGATAAAGAAACTATTGACAGAAGTCAAATTATTAGCAGTTTTGATACTGAGAGAAACATACTTATAGATTATTTCCAAAGCAATTTTATGAAAAAAAATAAAGAAATTGATGTTGATACAAACAGAATTACTTTAGAATCTAAAATATAAGATGTTAATTTTGGTGCAAATATTTTAACAAATAGATTTTGAATCAAAAACGGGAACTTTTAATCATCTAAAACCTACATTTTAAAGTTAATTATAGAATGGAAAATTTCTTCTAAAATATCCAGCTTTTCTTCGTTTGAAAGAGCGAGATTGCTTATTAATATTATTGAAGTCCCGTTTTCGGAAGTTTTAGGGGCTTGAGTCCATTTTAATTTTTTAGAAAGCTCTGGTCTTATTTTATTTTGAAGCAGCCTGAATTCAGCAAATGAAATATTGCTGAAAATCCTGATGCTTTCAAAAGCTTCTCTTACAAGACAAATTCCGATGTCAGTTGCCATAAGTCTTAATCGTATTACTTTTATAAGTCTTTTTACTTCTTCAGGGATTTTTCCGAATCTGTCAATCCACTCATCTTCCAAAAATTCCAGTTCTTTCGCACTTTTTACATCAGCAAGACGCTTGTATTCAATCATCTTCTGCTCTTTATCACCGACCCATTCGTCAGGAATAAAGGCTGTTATGTTGATGTCAATAATAGTAGGCTCTTTTCTGTCGACTTTTTCTCCTTTTAATTCTTTTATTGACTCCTCAAGCAGTTGGCAATATAGATCAAATCCAACAGAAACCATATGACCATGTTGTTGCTGTCCGAGAATATTTCCTACGCCTCTTATTTCCAAATCTCTTAGCGCAATCTGATATCCGCTTCCCAGTATTGTAAAGTCTTTTATTGCTTTTAGCCTGTCTTTTGCTTCCGCTGATAAAACTTTTCCGTCTCTGTAAAAACAGTAAGCATAAGCCTGTGTTTCGCTTCTTCCGACTCTTCCTCTTATCTGGTAAAGCTGTGCTAATCCAAAT
>MFRJ01000094.1:10419-11420 GCA_001784535.1 Candidatus Melainabacteria bacterium GWA2_34_9 | reverse complement strand
CAATTATTATGGTATTCGCATTTGGAATGTCGAGTCCTGATTCAATGATAGTGGTGCAAACCAGAATATCGTATTCGTTTGCACCGAATTCATACATTATTTTTTCGAGTTCTTTTTCATTCATTTGTCCGTGTGCAACAGCAACTCTTGCTTTTGGCACGAGGTTTTGAAGTTCTTCCGCGGTTTTATATATTGACTGAACTCTGTTATGCAAGAAATAAATCTGCCCTTCTCTTTCGAGTTCGTGATTTATGGCAGTTCTTAAGAGGGATTCATTGAAATGTCCGACATAAGTTTTTATAGGTGCTCTGTTTACAGGCGGAGTATTGATAATACTCATTTCTCTCAATCCTGACAGAGCCATATTAAGCGTTCTGGGAATTGGTGTTGCGGACATAGTTAAAACATCAACATTAGCTTTGAATTCTTTTATTTTTTCCTTGTGTGTTACTCCAAATCTGTGTTCTTCATCCACAACAAGCAGTCCGAGATTCTTAAATTGTATATCTTTTTGTAAAAGCCGATGAGTTCCTATTACCAAATCACAATCGCCTGTAAGTAAATCCTTTATGGTGTTTTTTTGTTCTTTTGCGCTTCTAAATCTTGACATAAGCTCTACTTTTACCGGATATGGTCTGAATCTTTCCAAAAAAGTCAAATAATGCTGCTGCGCAAGAATAGTCGTCGGAACTAAAACAGCAACCTGCTTGCCAGATAAAATTGCCTTAAATGTTGCCCTTAAAGCCACTTCCGTTTTTCCAAATCCGACATCTCCGCAAATTAACCTGTCCATAACTTTTTCTGATTCCATATCGTTTTTGGTTTCTATAATTGATTGAAGCTGGTCAGGGGTTTCGGTGTAGGGAAAAGCGTTTTCCATTTCTAACTGCCATGGGCTGTCAGATTCAAATATAAAACCCTTTGTTTTAGCTCTTTTAGCGTAAATTCTTAATAATTGATCCGCGATGTCAGCAATAGCACCTTTAACTTTGTTTTTAACG
>MFRJ01000094.1:0-10400 GCA_001784535.1 Candidatus Melainabacteria bacterium GWA2_34_9 | reverse complement strand
CCATTCGGGTCAGTTTTGGAGCATTAACCCCCGCGCCTCTATAACGTGAAAGCATATTTATTTGTTCTGCCGGCATATGTAGCTTGTCGGCTTGTGCGTATTCAATAGTCAGATAATCTTTTTCCTGTCCGTCAATTTCCTGTTTGCAGAGCCCGATAAACTTGCCTATGCCGTGCTTTGCGTGAACGACAAAATCGCCTTCCTTTAAGTCGTTTACAGAAGTCAGATAATCAATATTTTCTTTTTTAGAAAGTTTTTTTCCTAATGTAGGTTTTTTGATTTTTCTGTTAAAAAGCTCTGTGTCAGTGATTACAGCAAGGTTTATTTCGGGAAGGATAAACCCTTCCGTAAATCCCGCCCTCGAAATTATGATTTCTTTTGATGAATTATATTTGAGTGGCGTATTTTCTATGTCTATAACAGGACAATCAAACTCTTTAAGAACTTCTACAAGCCTTTGGGGATATTCTGTAATTACAAATACGCTGTAGCCTTTATTTCTAAGGTCTGCCATATAATATGCGGCTTTGTCTATATCAGCCAAAAACTTCGGCACGGAAATATTTTCCAGCTCCTCCACCATATCTGTTTCATCATTTATAAAACTGTTTAAATTCAAAGACGCAAATTTGTTAATGTTTTCAATTACTTCAGCGGGATTTTTGTGTAATAAATAAGGAAGTTCAAGAGCTAAACCTTCATTTATATTCTTCTCATATTCTTTTAAGTACTTTTCATCCTGAACATAAAGCTTCTGATGCAATTCTGTAGATTCATGGCTTATAATTACAGTATCTTCTGGCAAATAATCAAAGATATCGCTGAAATTGTCGTTGAGTAAAGGCGCTAAATATTCTATGCCTTCAGTGTAAGTATCTGCTTCAAAAGATGAAATAAAACTTTCAACGGTTGTTTCAAGAGTGTATTTTGCGTTTTCAGAAAGTTTTGCCAGCTGATTTTCTTTGAGCTTATTGATCTTGCTGATAAATAACTGCTTCTCTTCCTCTGAAATCAATAGATTATATCTCGGCTCAATCGTAATTTCCTCAATTTTCCTGACTGATCGTTGGTTATCTATGTTAAAAACCTTTAAGTTCTCAACTTCTTCGCAGAAAAACTCTATTCTTACAGGATCATTTGAAATAGGATAAACATCCATAATATCTCCGCGCAGACTGAATTCTCCGGGATCAACGACGGTTATTACTCTTTTGTAGCCAATATCAATTAATTGCTTGGCGATTTCCTGCGGATCAGCTTCTCCTTTAAGTTTCAAATAAATAGAATTTTTTTTCGCTTTTTCTCTTTTCAGGTATGTGTTTAAAAGGTTTTTTGCGGGAGTAATAAGTACTTCTGCTTCTCCTGTGCGAAAAGACTCCTGTGCTTTAAGCTGTTCTTCCGTAATTGCAGGATCGCTCCATACTTGTTCATAGGGAGAACTCTCCTGTGAGGGCAGAAAATAAGTCTTTTTATCCGTAAAAAGTTTTATGTCGTTATTATATTTTAAAGCTGTAGAAATATCAGGAGTAACAATCAGCACAGGGTGTTGCAGCAGGCTAACTATATGAGAAATAAGAAAACTTCTTGCCGAACCAGTAAGCCCTGTAAGGCAAGTTGTTTTCTTGTGATCCAGATTTCTTAGAATTTTCTTGATTTTAACAGACTGCGAAGCCAAATCGCTGAATATATTTAAAATTTCCTGATTGTACACTTTTTCGACTCATATATATAAAGAATGAAAACCAAGTAAATATTAGCATAGATAAGTAAAACGTTTCTTTATAAAAAAGAAAGAATTAAGTCGCGTTTTTTGTATTAGTAAAAAGAATTAGTTCTTTTGTATATCAGGAGAAACTATTTTGACAGTGAAAATACAAAATCATGCCTAAATGCATTTATATGATTGAAATGAAGTCTGATTAAATATTGTTACAATTTGTTAAATTTTGTAACGTTATTTGGGTTTGTTATTTAGACGATTTTTATTTTTCTCTTAAAAATTACGATTTTTGTATTTTAAAACTTAAATTTAAGCAAATTTGAGTTTTTGTTTTGATAAATATTGATGCATAATGTCGCAAAAATATTCATTTTTATTGTGTTTTTGCATTATTAAGCAAACTTAATAAAGGAGGCATACCCCCTTAACAGAAAAAATTTAATGTTATATATTAAAGCCTTGAAGAAAGAAAAATAAATTACTTAAAAACATAATAGGTGAAGGGTATATGTCTAGCTTTAGGCAAAATTTAGCCTGTTCAGGCTTATTTTTTGTGTTTAAAAATTGCATATGACTACTCTTAGATAACAAAGCCTGCTGATATGAAAATGGCTGCAGGTTTTGTCTTTTTTTTAAAACTAAATTGCGATGTTGCGTGTATATATTAAAATTTTAGGAGTGATCATGAGGAAAAGCATTTTATTTACGGCATTGTTGGTTGGATTGTCCTGTAATTTGCCTGTTGAAGCAAAGAGCGTGGCTTTGAATGATCTTAAGGATTTTTCTATTGATAATGTCAAACAGGCTGACAAGGGAAAAGCTTTTGATTCGAACCATTGGGCATACAGAACTTTGAAAAACGTAACCGATAAATATGGAGTTCTTATCGGAAAACCAGGAGAAAATTTTGACGGAACAAAAGCTATTTCCAGAAATGAAGCAGCTATTATTCTCGTAAATCTTATGGGAAAAGTAGAAGATCAAAATTTGAAACTCAGCGAAGGTGATAAAGCAAAGATTGAGATTCTACAACAAGAATTGGGCGGAGAAATAGCAAAACTTTCAGGTAGGGTTGCTGCGGTTGAAACTTCAGTTACAGAATTAAAAGGTTCTGTTTCAAATCTAGAAGATGCAAGTAAAAAAACATGGAAAAGTGCTTTTGGTGAAGATTTTAAAATTACAGGAGGACTGCAAGCGGGTTATACAGCAATGCCTGTAAAAGGCGCTGACGGGTATTCCCCAAACTTTGGTTTGCCATATAGTGAACTTGCTATTTCAGGAAAACTTCATAATCACTTGAATTATGTTGCACAGCTTGTTCCTACACGTAATTTTTCCGACACAACATTTAATGGTCTTTTAAGAGAAGCTTATGTTTCAACTGATATAATTCCAAAACATAAGGCTTATGTTGGACAAATTACAAGACCTGTGGGAAGAGAAGCCCTTCTTTCTTGCTTGAATATTGATTTTATTGATTATTCGCAAGCATCAAGAAAATTAATAAGCAATAATACAGCTAACTATGATCCTCACAATCAGGATGCAGGTTTAATGGTTTCCGGAGATTGGGATCCTGTTGGTTATTCGGTAGGCACATTCAACGGCAGCGGCAATAATTCTTTTGATACTAACAGAAGAACCAGTATCGCCGGTCAGGTAACTGTTAAACCTTTATATAAAAACCCTAAATTAGGCACTCTTGAGTTAGGAAGCAGTTTACTTGCACAGAATACAACCTACAGAGAAAATCTTGTCGGTTATCATACCTCTTATACTTACAAAAAGTTTAATGTAAAAGGTGAATATCTTGATAAAACAGGTTTTGTAAATTCAGGTCAAAAAGCCAGAGGTTATTTTATTGATACAAAATATAATCTGACAAATAAAATTACACTTCTTGCAAGATATGACAATTTTGATCCCGATATAAAAGCCCTTGAAGATGGTTCCGTGGAATATGTTGCGGGAATTAATTATCTTTTTAAAGACAATTTAGGCTTATTGGTTAATTTTGTTAATGTTGATAATCAATCTGGTAGAGATAGCCACCGTATAGGCTTTTTAACACAAGTATTATTCTAATTTAGTATTATATAAGAATTTAGAAAGGGTAAAAAAATGATTGACAAAGGTGACACAGCTTGGATTTTAATTTCCACGGCTCTTGTTATGCTTATGACACCAGGACTGGCATTGTTTTACGGAGGTATGGTCAGGTCTAAAAACATTCTTGGTACAGTAATGCAGAGTTTCGTTTCTCTTGCTGTAGTTACAGTAATATGGGTTTTGTACGGTTATAGCCTTGCATTTGGACCTGACAAATGGTCGTTAATTGGCGGACTTGATTATATAGGACTAAAAGGTGTGGGAATGGATCCAGGTCCGTTTGCTGCGACAATTCCTCATATTTTATTTATGGCGTTTCAGTTAATGTTTGCCATTATTACACCTGCTCTTATAACAGGCGCGTTCGCAGAAAGATTCAGATTTAGGACTTATCTGGTATTTTTGGTACTCTGGGTAACAATTGTTTATTGTCCCCTTGCTCACTGGGTTTGGGGTGGAGGCTGGATAGGAGCTAAGCTTGGCGCTCTTGACTTTGCAGGCGGTCTTGTTGTTCATATTTCATCAGGGGCTTCTGCTTTAGCAGCAGCAATTATTGTCGGAAAAAGAAAAGATTATGGAGTAAAAGCAATCCCGCCTCATAATCTTGTCTTGACTTTGCTTGGTGCAGCTTTATTATGGTTTGGATGGTATGGATTTAATGCGGGAAGTGCTCTCGTTGCTAACGGTTTAGCGGCTACTGCTTTTGTCACAACTCATATTGCCACTGCTGCGGCTATTTTAACCTGGATGTTTGCTGAATGGATTCATCAGCATAAACCTACAGCTCTTGGCGCAGCATCAGGAGCTGTTGCCGGTCTTGTTGCAATTACTCCTGCCGCAGGGTTTGTTACTCCATTTGGAGCACTCATTATAGGCTTAATTGCAGGTGTTGTATGCTATGTTGCTGTAAACCTTAAATCTGTATTAGGTTATGATGATTCACTTGATGCCGTCGGTGTGCATGGTGTTGGCGGAACCTGGGGTGCTATAGCAACAGGATTATTTGCCTGTGCAGCAATTAATGGAAAAACAGGTTTGTTTTATGGAAGTGCAAGTCTTTTAAGTCCACAGTTAATCAGCGTGATAACAGCATGGGCGTTTTCATTTGTTGTTACAATAATAATTCTTAAAGTGCTTGATGCAACTATGGGACTCAGAGTTACCGAAGAAGAAGAAAATATTGGTCTTGACCTGAGTGAACACGGTGAAAGAGCTTATTCTCTGTAGTATAATATTAAAAATTTATAATCTGGAGGCAATATGAAAAAAATAGATGCAATAATAAAACCTTTTAAGCTTGATGAAGTTAAAAATGCTTTGAATGACATAGGTGTTCAGGGTATGACAGTTACAGAAGTCAAAGGTTTTGGTCGCCAAAAAGGTATCGTTGAAGTATATAGAGGAGCTGAATATCATATTCAGTTTATTCCTAAAGTTAAACTTGAAATAGTTGTGAATGACGATATTGTTGAACAGGTTGTTCAAATTATTCAGGAAAAAGCTCAAACAGGCGAAATCGGCGACGGCAAAATCTTTATTTCCCCAATTGAAGAAACAATAAGAATAAGAACAGGAGAACGTGGCGAAGGCGCCATATAATTTATTTATAACAAAAATGCCCTCTGCTGTTTAAGTCAGGGGGCATTTTTATATTTTTAGAAAATTAAGCTGCTATTGAGTGCCAAACATCAGCGTAATTTCTTTTTACTCCGTTAATTGCAAATGCTGAGCCTTCTTGAGTCATTAATGTATTGTTTTGACCGTCAAAGTTGTTTATTGTTTCTACTGCATCTGTTTTACCAAGATATATTTCGGTAATTCCAAGTGATGCTAAAGATTTTGCACTGCTATTGTAACCGCCTGTTTTCATTCCGAATTGATATTTGTCTTCAAGAATTTTAATATCTTTAGAGTCAAGTATCATATCGTCTATGTTGTTAATTAAGCCTTCTTTTGCAGCTAATGCTTTTAATGCATCAAAACCGTTTCCGAAGCCGTCAGCTAGTCCGTCATTATTAAGATCGGTATTGTCTCCGAATAAATCTTTACCGGAATTTCCACCTCTGATAGAAAGTGTACCGTCAGCCACGTCATTGATGGTTTCTTGTTTGCCGTCGCCGTTGATATCGTATTGAGTTAATTTATCAGATGTTTTTACTCCATCTCCATTTAAATCAAAGGTTAAAGGAGAACATGTTTTGTTTCCGACGTTTTCAACTACAGCTCGTATTTCATCACCGATAAGGTTACCGTCTTTATTTTTGTCTGTACCGACTGTATAAGAATTTTTTTCTTTATCCCAGACAGCATAATCGTAATTAAATCCCGGTACTCTGGACATATCATTAGCTGTAACATTAAATCCGATTTTAGTATTGGAAATTTTATGAGCAGTTACTATTCCATCAGATACAAAACTGTTTCTTTTGTCTGTGTCAGTAACTGAATTATCTGAATTGTTAACGATGTTTTCGAGGTCAGGTAATTGCCAGTATTTGCCGAATTTTGTAAAGAAATTATCAAAGTTTCCGTGGTTTGCAACATAACCATCCATTTTGCTGTCATTATTCCAGTCAATAGCTCCATAGCCTTTGTCGCCTTGTCTGAAAACATAATTGCTTGTGAGTTGACCTGCGTTATTGTATTCTTTTCCTGTGCTTTTTTTACCATTTGCGTCATAAGTTGTTTCAAGTCTGGAATTATCAGCATTATAATCAGTGGATTTATTTAATTTTCCTGCTGTATCATAAGATTTATCTTGAGTTTTTCTGCCATTTGCATCATATGCTGTTTCAATTTTAGAATTATCAGCATTATAAACTGTGGAATTCCTTAATCTGCCAGCTGAATCATAAGATTTATCTTGGTTTTTTCTGCCGTTAGCATCAGAAATAGTATCTTTGTAGCTGCCATCAGCATTATTGGCTCTATCTGTTTTATTTTTTATAGAACCATCAGCATTAAATGTATCGTAATGATTTACTTTGCCATTTTTATCATAATAATTAGCTTGAGTTGTTTGTCCGTTAGCATCATAGAAAGTTTCTATTTTGTTTCCATTGGCATCTAAAGTTATTATTGGCGTTCCGTTTAGACCGGCAATCTTTTTTTCGTTAGATTTATTAAATTCTTTATACCAATCAGAAGCTGAATGTTTGTATGGATCATTCTCTGTATTCCATACAGAAGAAGGATTCGTGTTTTTATTTGCATTTTTTGCAACAATATTTTCATTTTGTTGTTTTAAATTAGCATACCAATTATTGCCACCATTAATTGAACAGCTCATCTTACTACCTCTATAAATACACCTTATTAATACACCTATATATATAAAGTATATACGACAGTCGTAAAATCAATTTTGTTGTTTTTCGTTACAAACTTTAATAATTAAATTAAAATTCCTATAAATGTTTGTTGTTGTTTCTAAAAAAATTAGTAAAATAAATTATGGATAAGTTTGAGAACAGAGATGAATTTGCGTAAAATCAAAGGTGAAATATTTTTAATTTTTCAGTTGTTTGCAATTTTAACAACAGTATTTTTGTTGAGCGGCTATGGTTATGCCGGTGATTTGCCGGAATTGGGAAAAGAAACCAGACCAGATGAACAAAAAGAAGTTCAGGTAAAACAGACAACTCCTTCAAAAAGTAATAATGAGTTTGAATTCCCTGCAGCTAAGACATTTTTTCCAAGAATTTATTCGGGTTATAACATCGACAGATACAGCGGGTATTTGCAGGACATAAAACAAGTTGAACCTATTCTTGTAACCTTGAAACAGGTTATTAAATCCGATAATTCTGATAAAGTTCAGCAGTTTTCCGCAAAAGTAAATGTTTTTAATTTATATGTTGCTGATTTGAAAGATAAATACGGCAATAAACAGGAAAAAAACTACGAATCGTTTAAACAGCTAGTAATCCTTGATAAATATTTAACAGAAGCAGCAAATTATCAAAGAGAAGCAGATAAATACAAAAAAAACTTAAGAGGTTCTCTTTTAAACAAGCTTGAAGATGAATCATATCTGCGTCAAAAAGTAGACATGTCTACAAATTCGCTTGATGCTGTTCTTGAAATTATACAAAATGCAAATTAATATTGATTTTTTAGCTTTCTTTGGCTTTAGCAATTTTATGTTCTATTTTTCCCAGATCAAAAATGCTTTTAAAAAATAAAAGTCCTGCACCGATTAGCGCAGTCTTTCCTAAAAATTTGCCTGTACTGCTTTTTGCAAAATTGCCAAGACCGATAGAAATATTTCCTATAGTTTTATTTTTAAGAATTGAAGATTTTTGAAGTATTTCATTTACTTTTTCTTCAAATGGTTTATTTCCAAGAAGATTTGTTATCGCTTTATTTCCGTAGTGAACCGTTGCGCTTCCTGCTTTAATACCACCTATTATAATTCCTATTGAAGTTAATCCGGGATGATTTTCCGAGAAATCTTTAAGAGGCTTTACATTATTTATAATAGAAGTTGCAACTTTGTTAAACAGCATAGAGCCAGCTATAAAGAGTCCCCATCCTTTTGCTGTGCCCAAAGCTACGGTTGTTTTTACGGCAGCATTCCCGTTGGCAGTCATTCCATTGGCTAAACTGTGTATTACGGGTATACCTGTTCCTGCAATTGCAGTCAAAATTCGTGTAGGATCTTTTTTTTGCTTTTGTTCATATATAAAAGGTTTGTTATTGCTAATAGAATCCATTTTTTCATACCCGCATTCTAAATTAAGTAACACTTATATAAGTATCGTAAAAAATAAAATTGATAGTTAAAACACTTCTCGTACACAAAATTTTACATATTTTATAATAAGATTTCTTCAGGTGTTTCATCTTCTTTATAATATTTTTCAGGAATTGTTTTTGATGTTTTAGCGCCTAGAAGCCTTAATTTTTCTACCTGATTAATAAGATTTCCTCGTCCGTCGAGTTTTCTTTTTGCTGTTTCAAAGCATTCAGACGTTTTATCGAAGTAAGTTTTAATATTTTCAAGGTCATTGAGCAGTCCGACAAATTTATCGTAAAGTTTTCCACTTTCTTCTGCGATTTCAATTACATTTCGGGTTTGTTTTTCATGCTTCCAGAAAAGTTCTATTGTTTTAAGGGTTGTAAGCAAAGTCGAAGGACCTACAAGAAGAATTTTATTGCGCCATGCAAATTCGATAATCTCACTGTCCTGTTGAAAAATCAGATTAAACGCACCTTCAGTTGGAATGAACATAAGAACGAAATCAGGAGTGTTAATATCCTTTATTTCTTGATAAAATTTGCTTTTAAGGTTTTTAATATGCTCTTTTGTTGAATTTGTAAAATCTTTTAGGTGATTTTGGTCTTTTTCTTCCGAATTATAAAATCTTTCGTAGGACAAAAGAGAAACTTTTGAATCTATAATTAAATGTCTGTTTTCAGGGAGATGAATTATTACGTCAGGACGCAAAATTTTATTATCAGAATCTTTGAAAGTTTCCTGCAAAGAGTAATGATGATTTTCTAACAAACCGGAAATCTCCTGAAGTCTGTTTAAAATAAATTCGCCCCAGTTTCCCTGCGTTTTTACTTGACCTTTCAGCGCATTAGTAAGGTTATTTGCCTCCTGACAAATCTTCTGGTTGTTTTCAGCAAGAAGTTTTATATGTGTTTCAAGGGAAGTCATCCCTTTTGTTTCTTCAATCTTTGCTTGTTCGATTTTTGTTTCAAATTCGATAAGCTTTTCCCTGAAAGGTTTTAAGAGGTTAAAAATTTCTTCCTGATTAGTTTTAGAAAAGTCGCAGGAGTTTTGTTTAAGGATTTTGGCTGCAATATCCTCAAATTCCTTACAAAATTTTTCCTGAAGTTCGGTTTCTTTGTTTAGCGAATTTTCAAGGGTTTGTTTTTCAGCTTTAAGACAAGCTATTTCATTGTTTATGTTGATAAATCGTTTCATTCCGAGGAGTAAAACGATTAAAATTCCTGAAAAAAGTCCAATTATAAAGCTGATAAAATATTCCATATATTTATCCCATTCTCCCAAAGAATTTTGCTATTTCTTTGGTTGGGATTGTATGGCTGATTTTTCTGCCATGCGGGCATGTTTTATTGAATTTTGTGCCTATCCAGTTTGTGATAAGTTCTTCCATCTGCCATAAAGATAGTTTTTCTCCTGCTTTTACCGCGGCTTGGCATGCAATTCTTTCCAGTATTTCATTTTCCATATTTTCAGGCGTTGTTTGAATAGCTTCTATAAGATCGAAAATGATTTTTTCAGGATTTTTGTTTGCCAACATTTGCGGAATTCGTTTTAATTTCACGCCAAAGTTAACATTTACGTCTGTTTTTGTATCAATAGGGGCTTGAAGAGCAATTGCGTTGTCGCTTAAAGTTTTTGCAACCGATTCAAGAGGAACAAACTCAAGCTCAAATCCGTATTTTGCAAGAAGTCCATGATTTTCCTGAAGCATTAAAACTTGCTCTGTTTCAGGTTTAATAAGTTCTGAAGTTAATAAAAGCTGGGAAGTTTGGGTTTTATTTTCCTTAAGCTGTTCATAAAGGTGTCTTTCATGGGCTATATGTTGGTCAATTA
>MFRJ01000093.1:5970-6798 GCA_001784535.1 Candidatus Melainabacteria bacterium GWA2_34_9 | reverse complement strand
TCTAATAAACAACAAGAGTCTTTGTTCTCAAATGGACAGATCCTTCGCTTCACTCAGGATGACAAAAGAGGAGTAATGGAAGAAATAGTAAAACTTCTTGAAGAAGAAGGAATTAAAGTGTTTTCTGATTTTGAAGTTGCTGGATTTACAGTTGATTTTGTTATTTCTGACGGGTTTAATTCTATGGCTGTTGAATTAAACGGCTTTGATCTGCGAAGCGGGAGTGTTTTAAACGGAAATGATGAGTTTTCGTTTAAAAAAACTCATTCATCGGAAGAAAATAATGATAAGTTCCTAAAATCCATAGAAAAACAGGAAGTTCTTGAGCGCTGTGGCTGGAAAGTTGCAAGATTAAACTCAAGAGAGTGGCACTATAGTAAAAAAGCTTGTATAAACAAACTAAAAGAGATGCTGATACAATTATCAACATCCCTATAAATATTAATCATAAAATTAATTTAAGCTGCTTTACGCTCTTGAATTTCATTTTCAAGAATATGGTTTAAATTTAAAAGAAAATCAAGTTGTAATACTTTTGATTCTGAAGCTGTTTTTTGGGTAGAAATTTTATAGTGATTTACATAAAAATCTACGCGTTTTTTAATGCTTTGAATTTCGGTGTTTGGAATATTTGAAAGATTGTTTTTAACTAAACTAGCAGTATAGTTGCCTGAATCTAAATAATTGTGCAATAACATTTATATCGTCCTTCTTTTAAAAATATCTCCTCCGTATATAATTATAAAAACATGCTTTATTGAAAAATTGCTATTTTGTAAAGAAATGATTTATTAATAAATGTAAAAAATAGCCTGATAAAACGCAAAA
>MFRJ01000093.1:0-5940 GCA_001784535.1 Candidatus Melainabacteria bacterium GWA2_34_9 | reverse complement strand
TATTATATAGAAGTTAGTTATTTAACTTACTATTCTTGAGGCAGCCTAAAAGGGACTTAAAAGGACTAAAAAGGGAATGAATGCTATAAAAGCAAACAATTTTTCATATTCTTTGATAAATAAAACCGGCACAGAAGAACAAAAAACATCCAAACATGCCGGAAATATAAAAGTGAAGCGGGAATTTAAAAAGCCGGCTTTTGCTGCGACTTTGCCTGTTAAAGAAGGAATAGGCAAAAAAACCCTTAATTTAGCGCTTAAAGCCGTTGATAAAATTCAAAAATATATCGAATCCGGCGGCTTTATTGTGGAATTTCTTGTGGTAGATTTTGCCGGCATGGTTATTCCCAGAACCTATCAGGCTTATCACAGAAATGAAAAAGAACTCGGGCATCCAAATTATGCTGCGGCAAAAGAAGAATTTACAAGGGAAATCCTTTCAGGTCCAAGTATGTTCCTGATTCCTTTTGGTTTTCTTGCAGCATCTAAAAAAATGTTCGGCTCTGCTTCACATGTAAAGCTTGATACTCTTAAAAAATTCAAAGAAATTACAGGAAAAGTCGTTAATAAGGCTAAAAATAGTAATTTAGCCCAAAACTTCTATACTAAAGTTGTTGATAATATTTACGGTTCTAAAATAGCTGAAAACGCCAAAAAAGTTATTGTAAATGATTTCTTAAAGCTTCATAACGCTACATCTAAAAAAGAAGTGAAAGACCTCAACAAGAAAGTAACTGAAACTTTAATTTCCACTAACAAAAAAATCGGAAATGATAAAAAGCTTGGAATTTCTATGGCTGATTCATCAAGAATTAATCTTGACGGCATGACCAAAAATGTTGGTGATTTTGTGGAAGAATGTCGAAACTATTCTTCAGATGTAATAAATGCTGTTTCAGCAGCAGGAAAAAACGTAAATGGACAGTTGATTGATAAAATTCACGACTTCAAAGAAGGCGCAAGAAAGTTAATAACAACAACCGCCGTAGCAACGATGTCGCTTTTCCTTTGTTATATCCCTAAATTATATAGCCAAAACAAAGAATATCCCGGACTTGCCGGATTAAAAACAGAAAATAAAGCCACTACAGAGCAAAACACAAAGAAGGAGGAGCTTAAAAAATGACCATTCAAGCACCTTCTTCAATAAATACATCTCAATACGCATTTAAACCAGGTAAAATTCAGCAGTCACTAGCTAATATGGGCAAACATATTCCTGATAAAGTTCATGATTTCTGTGATTTAACTACAAAAGCTTCGATGAAAAGGACAACTCAATTTGCAGTAATAGCTGTTTGCGTACTTCTTGCAAGATTTTTGCAGGCGAGAAATAACGATGAAAGAAGAGAAATTCTTACAAGAGATACCGGCATGGTATTTACCGCCATTTATGCAGTTCCTCTTTTGAAAAAAGTTGCAAGCATGTTTATTAACAAAAAAACCGGTATCCCCGTAGCTTACGGAGAAAAAGGGCTTTTGAAAAATATCAATCCTGAAAAAGGTCTTCAAATGGCTTCTTACGAACAGCTTGCAGAGTGGCTGAGCGTTAAAAATGTTGAATCCTTTAATGGCATCAAGAACGGTTTTGCAGGATTTTGCAGAAACATTAAGAAACTTGGCGGTGATTTAACAAAATGTTTCTCCATGCTTGATAAAAACTCAAAGGACACTCTAAATGACCTTGCAAAATCATTAGGTTATCAAAAAGAAATAACTAATAAAAATGTTGTAGGTCTAATTAGACAAGCTCAAAAATCTACTGATAAAAATGTTCTACAAAAACTGGATTCTCTTAAAACAATGTTTGTCGGAGAAAATAAACTTTTAACCAATGCGTCAAACCTCAAATCAGTAACAGGAGCAAGTTGTATAGCCGCAACAGCTTTTATTCTCGGCGGACTTTTACCATGGTTTAATATTCAGCATACGAAAAAACTCTACGAAGAAAAGAAAAAATCCGAAAACAACGGCTTAAATAATGAGCAGGCTAAAGAATTACCTGTAAACAACTCAAATATGATGAATAAATTTGAATTGTTTCAAAAAATAGGACAAATTGTTTAATATTTAATGTTCTATGCCTCGCAATGACAACTGTCTTTGTTTTGTGGATTATTCGTTACTTGCATGGTTTGATGCTTTTTTAAAATATTTTTGTATAAATTTATGTATTCATACGCCATTCTTTTGGAATTAAATACAGAAAGAGCTTTTGCCTGACAATTTCTTGAAGTTATCTCAAGTAAATTCGGATTTTCTACGAGATTATTAATACATCTCATCAGAGAATTTTGATCATCTCTGTCAAAAATATAAGCACAATCACCCCATAATTCTTTGCATGCAGGAATATCATTTGCCAAGATCGCACATCCTGAATATGCTGCTTGCATTGAAGATAATCCATTTGATTCATAATTTGATAATGCAAGATAAATTGAAGAATTTTTATAAACTTCCTGAAGATCAAAATTTGATAAATTTTTTAAAAACTCGACATTTTTAGGCAATTTTCTATCAAACTGTGAATCACCAATAATCTTTATTTTTATATTATCCGGCAGTCTATACGCCATATTTAAAAGAAGATTTATATGTTTGATGTTATCTGACATATTTCCAAATGTAACCAGAGTCGGACTTTCTTTCAAACAAGAATGAGGCTTATAATCAATCCCATTATAAATAATTTTAATTCCTTTTGTAAAATTAAAAGTTTTTACAATGTTTTCAGCAAAAAATCTTGACGGAGCTATAATAATATCAGCATTATTAAGACTTTTATTTATGATTTGTTTATAATTCAAAAGGTTTTTGTGTAAAGGACTATACCGGTTAATACTGTCATTCCATAATTTTTTGTTCAATATATTAGCATGACATGCAAAAACACAGGGTTTATCAAAATCAAAATCAGGATAGCCATGATTTAGATGAACAATATGAGGGTTAAAACTCTTTATAGAACTTTCAAAAATTGTTTTTATCTTTGAATCATCTGGATTCACTTTATCATCAATTGAAAAATCTGACGAAAAGTCCGTAAATTGAAATTCAATATTTAAATCCTCTAATTGTTTTCTTTGGCTGTCTGTTGGGTTCCCCCCCATGCTAATCATTAAAATTTCAGCATTAATATGCTTTAAAAGAGCCCTGGAAAGAGTTAAAGAATAATCCCAAACCTCACTTTTTACATCAGTAGTCATTAAAAGCCTAAATTTTGAAGCCATATCTCCCTCTTTATAGTTATTTATATAAAACTTAAAAATCAGTTTAGTTCTAACCAAGCTGATTTTTGTAACTATGAACAGCAAATTAATATAAAATCTGCCTTTTAAAGTTGACTATAGTATAATTTTTGTATTCTTGAAGTAAATCAGTTAACCAGCTATTAAGATATAATATTCTTAATTAGGTAAGTAAGTTATTAATAAAAATTTTCTAAGCAGGAGCTGTAAATATGAGAATTTGTGTTGTAGGAACAGGATATGTAGGGCTTGTAGCAGGAGCTTGTCTGGCAGAAATGGGGAATGACGTTCTCTGCGTTGACAATAACGAACAAAAAATTAAAGAATTGCTAAAAGGCAATATTCCTATTTATGAACCGGGTCTTGAAGAATTAATAAAAGCAAATGTCCGAGAAAATCGTTTAAATTTCACCACTAACCTTAGTGAAGCGGTTAATAATTCACTTATATGCTTTATAGCAGTTGGGACTCCTCAGGGAGATGACGGCTCATGCGATTTAAGCTATGTATTTGGCGTAGCTGAAGAAATCGCAAAATCAATGACAGAGTATAAAGTAATCGTAAATAAAAGCACTGTTCCTGTCGGAACAGCTGAAAAAGTAAAAAATATCGTAAAATCAATAACAAATTATGAATTTGATGTTGTTTCAAATCCTGAATTCCTTAAGCAAGGAGCAGCAGTAGATGATTTCTTAAAACCTGACAGAGTTATTATAGGTTCTGACTCACAAAAAGCCACAGAAATTATGCAGGAATTGTACAGTCCATTTCTAAGAACAGGAAATCCTGTAATCATAATGGATGTTAAATCAGCAGAAATGTCAAAATACGCTGCCAATTCCTTTCTCGCTACAAAAATTTCATTCATTAATGAACTGGCCAATATTTGCGAAACAGTAGGAGCTGATATAGAACAGGTTAGAATAGGGATGAGCTCAGACAGAAGAATAGGAAGCCAATTTTTGTTTCCGGGACTTGGTTATGGCGGCTCATGCTTCCCAAAAGATGTAAAAGCTCTTATAAAAGTCGCTCATGATTCAGGAGTTCCTTCAAAAATCCTTGAAGCGGCGGACAATATTAACAAACAACAAAGAGAAATTTTTATAGACAAGATTATTAGGCATTTTAACGGCGATTTGAAAGGAAAAACATTCGCTCTATGGGGTCTTGCTTTTAAGCCAAGAACAAATGATATGAGAGAAGCTCCTGCTTTTACAATAATAGAAAGACTTCTTGATGCGGGTGCTAACATTCAGGCTTATGACCCAAAAGCAATGGAAGAAGCAAAATTGCTTATCGGGGATTCCGTTAAATATGCACAAAACAGCTATGATGCTTTATCAAATGCCGATGCGCTTATTCTCGTTACAGAATGGAACGAATTCAGAAGACCTGATTTTGAGAGAATAAAAAAACTTCTTAAAAATCCTGTAATTTTTGACGGAAGAAACCAATACGAGCCAAAAAGAATGCAGGAAAGAGGGTTTGAATATATCTGCATAGGAAAACAACCTTTTAATGAAGCTGTAAAAGTATAGAAATTATTTAAAACTGCAAACCGGCTGACAAAGAGTTATACAGGCATCAACTTTCATGTGTCTGCATGGTGAAGCACATTCGTTGTATACGCCTCCGAGTTTTTCACAGGTCTTTTGCGGCATATTTTCGCATTCATTATATTTTTCAAGCCATTCGCCATTATTTTGTTTTAAACATTCTGTTTTAAGGAAATTAATCTTCTTAGAATCAATTTTTGTTTTAGAAAACACATTTTTTTGCATATTAAAAATAAAAGCTGAACCGATTAAAAGAATAATTAATATTTTTATAGTTTTGTCAGATAATTTCATTTTTCTTTCCTTTGATTTAATTCCCGTCTAAAACAGCTTTTGGTAAATACAAAAAACTCTGAACTTCTACATTATCCTTTTTATAAATAATGAAAACCTTGTCATCTTTTATAAAAGAGACATTCACTGAAGGAATATGAGTTTTTTGACTTAATTTTATCACCTGAAAAACAGGAGATTTTATAATATTCTGACCATCGCTTATTAAAAGGATATTAAACTCGGGAGAATATTCCACAGAATAAATTCCGGGTTCAATTTTATTAAATTCAGAATCATAAGCTGTTATATCCAGATTTAAATGCGGGTATTTCTTTGAGGGTCTATCTGCAGGATAGATTTTATCCGCATCTTTATTTCCCGAAGGATAATAAGAATCCTGAATAAGCATTTGAGGATTTAATAAAGAGGCAAATATCAGATTTAAAAAAATAATTTTTATTATCATTACTTTAATTGTTTAACTGCTTGTATTAACGCAGCAGCTTTGTTTTGTGACTCAAGATATTCAAGTTCAGTGTCAGAATCAGCTACAATTCCTGCTCCTGCCTGTACAAAGACATTATTGTCCTTAATAAGCATTGTTCTGAGAGTTATAGCAACATTTACTTCATTATTAAACCCTAAATAGCCTATACAGCCAGCATAAGGACCTCTTGCAGATTTCTCAAGATTATAAATAATTTCCATTGCCCTGACTTTTGGCGCGCCGGAAACCGTTCCCGCAGGAAAACATGCCTTAAGCAAATCTATCGAACAGAATTCATCTCTTAATTTTCCCGAAACATCGCTTGAAATATGCATTACATGCGAAAATCTTTCGACATCCATAAACCTGT
>MFRJ01000092.1:4168-5338 GCA_001784535.1 Candidatus Melainabacteria bacterium GWA2_34_9 | reverse complement strand
CCCCAATTATTAAAAGAATTGTACAAAGAAAGTGCTTTGATTTTAGCATCTTTTTTAACCAGCATTTCTGTCAGATGAGAACCGATAAAACCATCTGCTCCGGTAATTAAGATGTTTTTTCCGTTTAACTCCATTTTAACCCTTTCTAAAAACAATATATATTTATATATTTACATACTTTTATCCCATTTAACCTCTATTATACGTACTAATTTCAATATTTTTTCAAGAAATCATTTAATGCCCTAAATTCCTTTTAGAAGCGGTTTGTTTGAAAAGTTGCAAAAACAAAAATAATAAATTACCATATAAACAGTTAATATTTAATTAAATAGCTTAAAAAATGCAAAATAATTATCTTCAAACAAATTTAAATAGAAATTGGTATAAAAAATGATTGAATATGTAAAAAATAAAGACAAACTATTGTCAATAATAATCAGAAATAGTTATAACAAAGAAGGAATAAGTTTTTTTACGCCAGATGATTTTTCTCAACAACTTGCGTATATGTCACATAAAGCAGGTAAAATTATTCAGCCCCATGTTCATAATCCGGTAAAAAGAGAAGTTTTTTTTACTAATGAAGTTTTGGCTATAAAAAAAGGCAAGCTTAGAGTAGATTTTTATGATGATAATCAAACTTATATCAAAAGTCATATTTTAGAAAGTGGGGATGTTATTCTTTTAGCAACAGGCGGACATGGATTTGAAGTTCTGGAAGAAGTTGAAATGATTGAAGTAAAACAAGGTCCTTATGCTGGAGAACTAGATAAAACACGTTTTGAAGGAATAGATTCTGACAAAGTTTTAATAAAGGATTAATATATGGACTTTATTCCGGTAAATGAACCGCTTTTAGACGGAAATGAAAAAAAATATTTGAATGAATGTATAGATACCGGGTGGATATCATCAGAAGGATCTTTTGTTAAACAGTTGGAAACTGGCATGGCTTCTTATTGCGGAAGAAAATTCGGCATAGCTGTTTGTAATGGATCACTCGCAATTGATGCGGCTATAGCAGCTCTTGGAATTAAAGAAAACGATGAAGTAATAATGCCGACTTTTACAATCATTTCATGCGCCAATGCAATAATTAGAGCCGGTGCAAAACCAGTATTAGTTGATTCTGACCCTTTAACATGGTGCATGGACGTTAATCAGATT
>MFRJ01000092.1:0-4052 GCA_001784535.1 Candidatus Melainabacteria bacterium GWA2_34_9 | reverse complement strand
CGGGTGAAGGAGGAATGATTCTGACAGATGACGAAAATTTTGCTGACAAATGTGCATCTCTCAGAAATTTGTGCTTTTTGACACAAAAAAGATTTGTCCATGAAGAAATGGGCTGGAATTTAAGAATGTCCAACTTGCAGGCGGCAGTGGGCGTTGCGCAATTGGAAAGACTTGACGAGTTTGTTTCAAAGAAAAAAATAATGGGTAAGCAATATACGGAATTGCTTCATAATATCAAAGAAATACAGCTTCCTGTTGCTAAAACAGATTATGCAGAAAATATTTACTGGGTTTACGGACTAATTCTAAATAAAGAAGCTCCTTTTGATGCAGCTGAAGTTGCAAAAAGACTCAGCGCTAAGGGGATTGGGACAAGACCGTTTTTTTATCCAATGCATAAACAGCCTGTTTTTAATAAAATGGGGCTATTTAAAGATGAACATTATCCTGTAGCTGAAAACCTTGCAGAGCGAGGATTTTATATTCCAAGCGGGCTTGCTTTAAATAATGAACAAATTGAAAATGTTGCAAAAGCTGTAAGGAGCCTTTTCCAATGAGAGTGTTCGGCAATTATTCAAAATATTATGACCTTCTTTATAAAGACAAAGATTATGAAGGTGAAGCCGAATATATTTCCAAACTTATAAAGAAATATAATCCTGTTAATGAATCGATTTTAGAACTTGGATGCGGTACGGGTAAACACGCTAAAATTCTTGCTGAAAAAGGATATAAAATACATGGAATAGATTCAAGCCAAACTATGCTTCAGGAAGCTTTAAGTATAGAAAATAAAAACCTGTTTTTTGAACAGAGTGATGTTAGAACTTTTAGGGTAAATAAAAAATTTAATAGTGTTATATCACTTTTTCATGTTGCAAGCTATCAAAATTCTAATGATGATGTTATAAATTATTTTAAAACTGCCAGAGAACATTTAAATATCGGCGGATTATTTATTTTTGATGTCTGGTTTGCCCCGTGTGTTCTAAATGAAAAACCTGAACGACGAGTTAAAGAACTTGAAAATGAAAAAATAAAAGTTAAAAGAATTGCAGAACCTTTTCACAGGGTTAATGAAAATATTATAGACGTGAATTACAAAATTGAAATTACTGATAAAAAATCAAACCTGCAGGATTTTATACAGGAAAAACATTCTATGAGATATTTTTCATTTCCGGAAATTAGTTTATTTTGCAGTTTAACAGGATTTGAACTTGTAGCTGCAGAAGAATGGCTGACAGGTAATGAGCCTAATGAAAATACTTGGGGCGTTTGTTTTATAGCGAGGTCTTTATGCGAATAGGTGTTATGACCAATGAATTAAATTATTTAGTAGGAGGAGGAGCTTCTTTTGAAGATTCGATCCTGAAAGCACTTGTAAAAACTGAAACCCACCATGAGATTTTTATTTTTTACAAGGGAAACCGGCAATTAGAAAATATTAAAAATATCAATTTTATAAATCTTTTTGAAGTATCTGAAAATGAAAAATCTGATTTTCCTCCTCCGTATAATAGTTTAATAAATAAAGCCTGTTTTGAATACAAAATAGATTTAATGTATTTTCCTTCCCCTAATGGTGTTAGATCGGTAAAAGTTCCTTATATTATTACAGTATGGGATTTGCAACATCGACTGCAGCCTTATTTTCCGGAAGTCTGCGTTGATGGGTGGACTTTTGAAGAGAGAGAAATATTTTATCAAAAATACCTTCCAAAAGCTTCTTATATTATAATTGGTAACCAAACTGGAAAAAATCAGGTAATGAATTTTTATAATATTCCTGATTTTAGAATAAAAACAGTTCCTATGACTGTTGATGATAGTTTTTTTGAAACATACACAGATATTGATATTAGACAAAAATTTAACATTAAAAACGATTATATATTTTATCCGGCACAATTTTGGGCGCATAAAAACCATATTCGCCTGTTAAAAGCTTTAAAAATACTTAACTCTAAAGGTAAACATTATTCTCTTGTTTTAACAGGTTCTGATCAGGGAAATTTGGGTTATATAAACAAAAAAATAGCTGAAATGAATTTGCAAAATCAAGTTTATAATCTTGGATTTGTGGAAAAGGAAGACTTGATATCATTATATAAAAATGCTGATTGCCTTGTTTTTCCAAGCTTTTTTGGTCCTGATAATATCCCACCTCTTGAAGCAATGGCTCTTAGATGTCCTGTTATCTCTTCAAACAGTGAAGGAATGCAAGAACAATTGGGAAATTCCGCTTTATTTTTTAATCCTTGTGATGAAAATGAAATTGTTGATTGTGTAGAAAAACTGCAAAATGAAGAAACCCGAACACAACTTATAGAAAATGGTTACAATTTGGCAATTCAGAGAACTTCGTCTATTTATATAACTAAACTTTTTAATATAATAGACGATTTTAAGGCAATAAAAGAATGTTGGGAATAAATATAATTATACTGGGAAATAAACGTTAAATGAAAATATCTGTGATAACAGTCTGTTATAACGAAGCTGCAACTATAGAAAAAACACTAGAGAGCATTTTTAATCAAACTTATCAAAATATTGAATTCATTGTAATAGATGGCGGTTCAACTGATGGAACGTTAGATATTATTGAAAAGTATAAAGATAAAATAGCTTACTTCGTTTCAGAACCTGATGAAGGAATCTATAATGCAATGAACAAAGGCATAAAAGCCTCATCCGGTGAAGTTTTATACTTCCTGAACGCAAATGATACTTTATATTCTGATGATGTTTTGGAAACTGTTGTGAGTGTTTTTGAAAAAGGAAATTATGATTTTGTCTATGGAAACATAAATCTGCTATATCCTGAAAAAAATAAAATTAAAAAACATAATAAAGATATAAATTATTATACTCTTTTAAGTCTTCAAATTTGTCATCAGGCTATTTTTTACAAAAAATCTTTGTTTGATAGATTTGGGCTTTATGATGAAAATTTTTTCATAGCAGCAGACCATGATTTTAATATGAAAATTTTGACAAATAGAAAAACGAAAAATTTTTATTTAAATACAATTATAGCAAGATTTGATCAGACAGGGATTTCTTCGGATAAAAAATATAAAAAAATCTTAAAAATTGAAAACAGCCTAATTTTTTATAAATATGCTTTTTCAACGCCTCTTTTGAAAATTAATTATTATCTAAAATGTTTTTTTGCAGATCCTTTAATTTTATTCAAACCTCAAAAATTATATCAGCATATTAATAGATTGTATTATTATACTATGCCCCTAAATTAGAACAGAAAAAATCTAATTTATTCGTTTTAGTGACCTTGCCCCGTTTTTTGAAAAAAAGTTGTCTTGACAAAAGGGCACACTATAGCCTCTCTATTTGATTATTTTCTATATTCAAAACATCCAGCCCTTTTATTGCATTTAATCGTTCTTCTTTTCTTAAAAACGTTAATTGCCCTTCTTCGTTTCTACTCTCTCTGAATTTGCTTTCCACATAACCATCTTCAGCGCTTAGAGACTGCAAGTTTTTCATTCTGTTATTTTTTACAAAATAGGCATTATTCCCCGCACTGTTACAGCCAACAAAAGAATAACCTTTTTTAGCTGATAAATTAACTAAAGCCTTTAATGAAGCCCCCCAATACAAATTTGAATAATGAGCTCCTGTTCTATAAAAATCTTCTTTGTATGGAATTGTAATTGCTTTATCAATTCCAAAAACACTGTTATATTCTAAAATAACAATGGTTGGTCGAAGTTTTGAAATATCAATTTCTTCCCAAATCCAATAATCATTTCCATCTATATCAATATGCAACAAGCCAATATCTTCAAAACCTGTTTTATCCATCAATGAATTAATATTTTCTTTAGTTATAAATGTAGGAACAGCTCTTAAATCATGTTTCCAAAAATAGTGCCTCGAATGGATTTTTTTTATAGCTTTTTCAGAACCGTCCATTATAAATCCTGACCAATTATTATTCATTAACAAAAAACGAGTATTGCTTTCAGAGTAATCTTCAACTCCAAATTCAATAAAACTTTTGTTTATTATTTCTGTATTGTTAA
>MFRJ01000091.1:1629-5582 GCA_001784535.1 Candidatus Melainabacteria bacterium GWA2_34_9 | reverse complement strand
TTTTATGGCTTATAACAATTAATTCACCTGTTGAAATCTCGTCAAACTCTTCAAAAGTCAATTCTTTTGAGTTTTTTTCAAGTGGTGAAAACACAAGCATCTTTTTGTTTTGTGTATCAATTTTTAACAGTGCAATACAGGAATTATCTTTCAATAGGGCTATTGCAGGAAGCGGATACTTCTCTGAAAGTTTTTCCAGCGTAATCTGTTTTATCTTTGCCTTAAACTCAAAATTTCTGATTATTTTTACGAGTTCTTCTTTAGAAATTTCCTCGTCAGTAATGCCATATTCACGGACTACAGTCCTTAAATCCACATTTATCTGATTAATTTTTGCGATTAATTCAAAACAAATTAAGCCTGTTTGCATTATTTAGTTCCCTTTTGTTGTATTTTGGTTTTTGTTTTAGAGAAAGCCGGAAATTCTTCTCCTACTTCTGCTAAAATTCGCAGCTTATATGCTGCCTCTTCAGAATTTATTCGTGTTTTTTCAAATTCAAATTTTTGCGAAATTAAATCAGCTTTTTGTTTAAGATAAGAAATTTTATCTATAAGCTGCTGTTTATT
Source organism: Candidatus Melainabacteria bacterium GWA2_34_9 (assembly GCA_001784535.1). Lineage (GTDB taxonomy): Bacteria > Cyanobacteriota > Vampirovibrionia > Gastranaerophilales > UBA9971 > UBA9971. The sequence continues at coordinate 5,015 of MFRJ01000091.1, read as the reverse complement.
TAATTTTTCAATCATTGCGATTTTTTCTTCGGTAAGTTTTAGTGCATTTGCCTGATTTTCAAGTTTTTGATTAGCATAAATTGCTTCATCATAGGCTTTTTCATAAAAACTTTTAACAGATTCAACTTTTTTGTCTCTTTCCAGAGCTAGCCTTTCTATTTCAAGTTTTGCTTTTTCTCTCTGTGCCTGATTTTTTAGCCCGTCAAAAACAGGAAGAACTGAGGAAACCCTAAAAGTCAAACTTCTATCTTCCATATCCCCGAATGTATGGAAATAATTGCTTTTATCTGTGCCATAGAAGTAATAATTAGTAGTAAACCTAAATTGCGGAAGGTTTTGTCTTTTCAACATAGACAATTCTGCTTTTTTCTTTTCAATTTCAAGTTGGTATTGTTTGTATTCAGGAAGATTGTTTATATCAAGAACCTCAGATTCTTTAATTTCAAGTTTAATAGGGGATCTGTTGCTATTAGATATATTAACAATTCCTTCTTCATCATCAAAAATGTTTAAAATCTTAGCAGAAGTTGTGTAATTTTCTTTTGTGTAAAAAGAAATATCTGAAAGATTTTTTTTACACTCTGTTTTCAAGTCATCAATTTTATTTATAAGGACAGCTACTTTTAAAGCCTGATCAGTCATATCAGTTTTTCTTGCAGTGCCGGAGTTATATAATTTTTCATACATCGAAAAAAGAGTTTTATTAAGGCTCAAAAGCTCCTCATTTGTTTTTAATTCCCTGCTGAGAAGAAGAGTCTTTGTATAAACATCTGAGAGGTTTAATTTTAAATCCCTGAAGCTTTGTGTGTAAACAGTTTGTTTTTGCAGTTTGTCTTTTTTAGCGATATCAAGTTTCTTTTTTCTTACTCCGAAGTCAAAAAGGTTATACTGCAACCCAGCAGAAAGAGCATTCAAATACCTTGTATTGTTTGCAACGATAGAATCGCCAACAGGAGTGAGAGAAGATGTGCCACCTGTCAGGTCTTTATCGTACTGGGAGTTATAATTTAAAGAAACCAAAGGAAAATACTCAGACCTTGCTTCTTTAATCTCTGTTTGTGCAATCCTTACGTCAATTTGAGAGATTTTAAGGTCATAAGAATTTTTTACAGCTTTCTCCAGAACACTTTTATACACTAGTGTTTCTGCTTTGACTGTGTTTATGCTTATTAAAAATATTATTATTCCAGCTATTAGTATTCTCATAAGGTATATTTTACATAATAAAGATTTTTTTGGAATATTTTCTATCATGAATATATTGTATAAATATTTACACTTCATTGTATAAAAATTTTTATACAATGATATCAATTAGAAGCCGGGATTGAAATATTAAACCAAGTTTTAGATGGATTTTTGAAACGCAATTTTATTCATCATTAATTGCTTCAATAGACAATTCCTTCAAGAAATCCAAGTCATCAAAATTAAAACAATAATAAAAATCCATTTTTGAACTAAAGTTTGTTGCCATTATAGATCTAGCTTCTTGAAATCTATAGAATAAAATTTTCTTTAATCTGCTCAACATAACTTTATTTGACGAATTTAAACTTACAACTTTGTTTTCAACTACAAAATTATCTTTTTCAAACCAATTGTTTATTAATAATTTTATAGCATCCAAATTAAGCTTGTTTCTTATCATAAAACTATGTAAGGTTCTGCAAATTACAGAAAAATATAATTTACTGATTTTTAAATCATTTAATTTATTAATTCTTTTACTTTTAGTGAGAAAATATTTTGTTGCTTCTACGCTCGGTATGGAAAAATAATTTGAATAAGTTTCATATAATTCTGAAACATCACAAAATATTGGTTCTGAGTATAATTTTTCTATTGGTAAATTTGATGCATCATCTACTGTATTATCCGTTGTGAAATATTCTATATAACTTTCATCATTAACTATTTTAAAATATAGCTTATCGTTCTTTTTTGCTTTTTTCTTATATATTATTAAATCAATCTCATTTAATTTTTCGATAGCCTGACGCTGCTCTAAAGTAGACAGGCAGTTAATTTTCGCAAGTTCTTCTACTGAACAAGAAAAATAGCCGTCGTTTGAAATTTTCCCTTCATCTTTTAAATAATAATATTTACCTGCTAACGAACAATATGTAACAGCACAATTTAAACCAAGATTTCTGGCTAAATTTTTATTTATGACAATACTTTTATCTGCTCTTAGTAATTCTTCTCTTTCTGCTTGCTGTTTAATCGCTGAAACCATTTCTGCCTGTTTAATAGCTATTGATATTTGATCAGCAATTGTTTCTATAAGGTTTATTTCATCCTGAGACCATTTTCTGCAAGATGTATATTCTAAAAGTCCTATTGCTCCCCAATTTTCATTATCTTTCTTAATTGGTATCGACAAAAGAGATTTTACATTTAAATTTTTATAAATATTTATTAAATAATCAGGATAATTTGAATTATCTATATTATTTATTATTATATTTTCACCTTCATTAAAAATTTGCTTGGCGAAATATGAACTGGTATTGTATGTCGGATTAATGCTTGACAGCATTGGCAAATCTTTTTTTTGATACTCGACAAGAAAAGTCCAAGCCGGAGTATTGTCTTCTGATTCAGAATATTTTGACAGCGCCACTTTATCAACATTAAACAAATTAAATAATTCTGAACAAATATTATCTAAAACTTCATTTAAATCAAGAGATTGCCGAATATTTTGAGTTATCCTCCTTAGTAATTCTTCTCTTTCTGCTTTCTGTTTAATCGCTGAAACCATTTCTGCCTGTTTAATAGCTATTGCAGCCTGACTGACTATAGCTTTTAATGTTTCTATTTCTCCATTGCCCAGAGAAACTTTTCTTTTTGTATATTGAACTGTAAGTGCACCAATAAATTCATTATCATTTACTATAGGTAAAGAATAGCTTGATTTTACATGAAAATCTTCAGAAACATTTTCTATAATTATATTTTCAGCTTCAGTTTGAAATATCCTAATAAAGCATCTATCTGCATTAAATGCTTTAGCTACTTCATTAACAATAGAATTTTTAATTTCGTTGATATCTAAAGAATTTCCTATAGCATTAATTATATTTAAGAGCTTTTCTCTTTGTCCCTGTTTTTTTACTTCGACAATTTGACCTCTACGCATAAATATTTCCCCTATTTCTCAGATTTTGTTAAATACAAAAATACTGAAAACTCATAAAAAACTTATTTAATTAACAGATTTTCGCCCTCTTTTTGATAATTTATTTCGATTTTCCATTTGAGTTTCTAAAGAAATATCAAGTTCCGCTGCAATTTTACCAACATAGTTGATATAGTCTCTAAGATTTATATTTTGCTTAGACAAAAAATACATAATAATTTTGATACCTACAAGATTAATT
>MFRJ01000091.1:0-1547 GCA_001784535.1 Candidatus Melainabacteria bacterium GWA2_34_9 | reverse complement strand
CTGTCCGGATCCAGACTCTGTCCATTTTGAATCTCGTTAATCTTCATAACTTCCCCCTTTATTAATTCTTTACCCTTTTCTAATTGTTATTTAAATTACCATTATTATTACCATTATTATTATAACACTTGTATGGCATTTGTATATCCTTTGTGTTGATATTTTATATCCCTGTCGGAAACAATAACCCCAAAAACAACACGTCCCCTGTATTTAAGAGAATATTAAAATAAGTAAATATTAAAAATTGTAACAAAATAATAAATTCGTTAAATTAACACGTTATTAGTTAGTGTTTTAAAATCTTATGTATTGATTTTTGGTCATTGCATAATTGGAGAAGTTCTTAACAAGAAGACAAACAGGATCATTAAGCTCCTGTTTGTCTATAATTTTAATTTGTTAATCCCATTTAATTATGCCATGTATTATTCATATACAGATTCATAATTTCTGAATTGTTTTTGACGTCTTCTACGCTAGTTAAAGTTATACTATGCTGAGTCGCATAAGCTGTCATATTCTGGATAATTGTGTTTACATCAGTGTTTGTAATGAAAGTTCCATCATTAAGTTGGATTTTTTCTATTTGATTAGTTGTATTATTCCAATTATTTACTGCAACTTTATCAACACCAATGGAATTACCATAATCAAGTAAAAAGTTTCCTGATGAATCTTTAAAAAATGCAACTTTATTTTTATCAACAAGATTTCCAAACTTAATTAAATCACCAACGCCTGATGAAGCTGAATCAGTTATAGTATCAATAGCATCTCCGACATTGAAAATATATGTGTCATTTCCAGCTCCGCCAATTAATACATCATTTCCGATTCCACCGATTATTGTATCATTAAGTGCTAAACCACTTATTGTATCATTGCCTGCTAAACCACTGAGAATATTATTATAATTATTACCTGTAATAACATTGTCGAGTTCATTACCCGTTCCGTTAATTGCAGAGTTACCTATTAAAGTTAAATTTTCAACATTACTTGAAAGAGTATATGTTATGGTTGACTTTACAGTATCTATACCTTCATTTGAATAGTCAATGACAATATCGCCTGTATTATCAACATTATACAGATCATTACCAAGACCACCATACATTGCATCTGCGCCTGTTCCACCGGTCAATAAGTCTTGACCGGCTAAACCGCTTAATATATCATTACCTGCACCACCATTCAATGTATCATTACCACTACCGCCGGTAAGGGTGTCATTACCAGATGTACCATTAATAGTAAGCGGTGCATCGTTTACTGCATTAACTGTAAGGTTTACTGTTTTTGTGTCAAATCCGCCGTTTCCATCTGCGATAGTATAATCAAATGTATCGTTTCCGTTGAAATTAGCGTTTGCTGTGTATACAATTTTACCTTCTGCATTTACAGAAACTATTCCGTTCTGGGCTGTTCCCAATGATGATACAGAAAGTACATCTCCATCTATATCTGTTGCTATTGCTACAGGATCAATAATTACTGATGTGTCTTCGTCTAAACTTGCTGCCATGTTTTGTGCTATTGGTGCA
>MFRJ01000090.1:13663-32680 GCA_001784535.1 Candidatus Melainabacteria bacterium GWA2_34_9 | reverse complement strand
GATATCCCATTTTCATGTTATTTTCCCAGTCAGAAATAACTCCACCCTCATCCATCTCGCTTCCTGTTGAAGCCATAGTTGCAATTGAACCAAATGGAAGAGCTTTTTTAATTGGTTTATTCTCAAGATAAAGTTCTTTGAAAAAATTATCCGGGTCATCCATATAAAATGCCGAAGCTATTGCCTTAGTGCAGTCGATTGTGCTTCCTCCACCAATTGCCAGTATAAAATCTATATTGTGTTTTTTGCATAATTCAACACCTTCAAGAACTTTAGTTGTTCTTGGATTTGGCATAATACCTGACAATTCATAAATATTCTTATCAAGTTTTTTAAGTATTTCTATAGCAGAATCGTAAATCCCATTCTTTTTGATGCTTCCTCCGCCATAGGTGATTAAAATGTTTTTGCCAACATTAACAAGTTCTTTTCCCATTTCAGAGATTGAGCCTTCTCCAAAATAAATTTTTGTCGGGTTATAAAAATAAAAATTTTCCATTATTTTCTCCTTTCGTTATAATTTATACTTTACAACTTGAGAGTTACTCTAAGTCAAGAGATTTTATGATAAAATTTTTGATGAGAGGTGAAATATGTATACAATCAAAGAAGTAGCTAAACGATTAGACGTATCAGAACATACATTAAGATTTTGGGACAAGAGCGGGTTTTTCCCTTTTGTAAACAGAGATAAAAATAATGTCAGAAATTTTTCCGACAGTGATTTAAATTGGGTTTATATAGTTAAGTGTTTAAGAAGTGCTGGAGCTGATAATAAGGCAATCAAAAGATACATAGACCTATGCATAATCGGAGATTCTACTATTGAAGAAAGATATGAAATTATAAAGTCAACTCGGGTAAAGGCAGAAGAGCAAATGAAAGAACTGCTAATACAAATGGAAGTTCTTGAGAAGAAAGAGCAATATTACGAAAATATGATTGCGAATAAAGAAAATGATAAATGTAACCCTATGAATTTGAGAAATAATTTTGACGCATTTCTTAAAACTAGTATGGCAAATAAGTAAATTTAAAAAATTCGAGAAATCGAACCCTCTTTAATTTTCAGAGATTTGTGTAATTCTTGTGTAATTTACTCAATTCAGAACCTCGTATCTGATTATAGGAAATAATTATACTCATTATGTTTGCAAAGAAATCTTGTTGTAAAACCAATACAGAAGCAGCACAATGATTTTTTATATGTATTTATCCTTGTACCTAATGCAAATAGGTCTATTGAGAGCTAGCCAGAATTGATTTAAAGAAGTTTAAAATTGTTTTAGGAATAAAACTATCCCCATTATTATTTTTGCCTTTATGGTTCACATACATGTTATTTTCTGCAATTTACACAAAAAGAAAGACTGTCCTGATTCAGAGAAAGGACAGTCTTTGATAAAACTTAAACAAATACTAACGAGCTATTGAAACAACTTTATTTTCTTCTTTAATATTTCCATAAGAAGCTAATGCTTCTACAGCCAATTTTTTACGTTCAGGAATAGGGTGTGCGTATCTCATAGTTGTTGTAATGTTGGAATGCCCCAGAATATCCTGCACTACGATTAGTTCTACCCCCATGGCAACCATTCTTGTGGCTGCTAAATTAAAGTTTATCGTCATATTTTAATTGATATTTTTCTTGGAATAGACATGTGCATGATAAAATTGTTTTGTTTTTGAGAGAAACAAGCTGGAATAAATGAAAAAAATTAGCTTTTTAAAATCATTTTTGAAAATTTTATTAATTTCTACTGTCATACTTATATCAAATTCTGCTTATGCCCTGTTCTAATTTATGGGCATAGTATTCGCATCTCCGACTCTCCACGGAAGAATTACATCGATTTATTTATTTTATCTTTGATTAATGTTTTTCCTGTTGTTAATTGTCCTCCTTGGGTTTTAGTCAATTAGCTTAGTTTCATTATAACTTCGGCCTGGACGAAGTCCAGTCTAAAAAGATAAAAGGTTTACACTGGAACACATTTTATCTTTTTAGAAATTAATTGGTGGGATTACACAAAATCCCACTTGAATAGTTCCCACGATATGTTAAAATATAAATAAAGAAACTTATGCAAGAGGATTTTAATATGACAATGCCCGAAAAAAATTTAAAGCTTGATTCAAAAAAAAGAATAACCCTGGGAAAGCTTGCTCCCAGCGAAGTAAGCTCTTATGATGCAGAAATACAAGAAAACGGAGTAATAATACTTCATCCAAAAGTTGAAATACCTGCTGAAGAAGTTTGGCTATTTAAAAATAAGCCTGCATTAGAATCAGTAAAAAGAGGCTTAGAAGAATCAGCAGCAGGTAAAGTTTCCAAACTGGATAAAAGTTTTTGGGATGACTTAGAGGAATAAAATGCATAATTTAGTTTATACCCCAGAAGCTAAGTCAAATCTTGCTGATTTAAAAAAGCAAGGGCAAATTAAAAAACTCAAAAAGATAAAATTGACTCTTGAGAAACTTCAAGAGAATTCAAGGCATCCTGGATTGCACACACATAAATACAAATCATTTAAAAGTAATAATGGAGAAGAGATTTTTCAATCTTATATTGAAAATAAAACTCCAGGAGCATTTAGAATGTTTTGGCATTATGGTCCGGATCAAACAGAAATAACTATTGTTGCAATTACTCCTCATCCATAAAACCCCGCGTTCAATAATTAAGTGCAAAACTCTGATAAAATTTTCAAAAAGGAGTTAGAGTAGAAATGAAAAAGAAGTACAGTCATTTAACAAGTGAAGAAAGAGATTTAATAGACGTAAGGAATGCCGAAGGCAAGGGGCAGGAAGAAATAGCAAAAGAAATAGGTAGAAGTCCATCAACAATCTCAAGAGAATTAAAAAGAAATAAATCTTTAAAAGGTTTATACCTTGCAACTGAAGCCAATAAACAGGCTAAGGAAAGAAAATCAAAAGCACATCAAAGAACAAGAATCCCTAATGAATTTACCAGAAAATACATTGAAGACAAGATAATTAATCATCAATGGACACCGGAACAGATATCAGGCAGGCTAAAATTGGAATATCCAGAGTATTATGTAAGCCACGAAACAATTTATCAGTATATTTACAATGAAAAACCTGAATTGGGTTTGTATTTACCAAGAAAAAGACATCGTAGGTTTCCAAAAAATAAATTACGAAAAACAAAAGGAAGCAAAATACCTGATAGAGTTTCTATTAAAGAAAGACCGCCGGAAATTGAAGAAAGGAAAGACTTTGGTCAAGATTGCGTAGTTTCTTCAAGAACAGGCAAAGGAGCTTTATTAACAATGGCGGAAAGAGTTTCCCGATATACAATAATAGCTAAATTAACTAAAAAAACAAGTTTTCAAGCCAATTTAGCCATATCTTTTGCATTATCAAAATATCCTAAAGGCTTGGTAAAATCAACCACTTATGACAATGGTTCGGAATTTGCTGGACATAAAGAAGTTAATAGAGCTGAATTTGGCTATCTAGCAATTCGAGTTAAACAGTGACTTATTTTTTAATATTTATTTTCTTCCTCTAAAGCCAATGGGTCGTTTAATAGGTACATCATCTTTTTGCCTTGACTTCGCAAACGATTCCAAAGCTTTTTCAAAATCATCGTGTTCTATTTTTAAATTATCAGTATCAGACGGTTTAAATGTTCCTTTTTCCATTTTCTCAAAAATATTTGCGCGTTTCCAACAATTATCTTCAGCCTCGTTTACAATGTGAGAAATGTCTGCCCCGCTTGCCTTTTGTTTAAATAATTTCTCTGAAAATTCATCTGCTTTAAATCCTTCTGAAATTGATTTTCCTTTCGAATGTATTCCTAATATATGTTTACATCCGCCTAAATCAGGATTCTTAACCTCGATATGATTTCCAAATCTGCCTGACCTGACTATTGCATCATCAAGCTGTTCAAATTTATTTGTGGCTACAATTACATGAACCGGCTCTTTGCTTTTTTCAAGGTCACTCATAAGTGTCAAAATCTGGTTAACAGTTTTATCATCGTGCCTTGACGTATCAGAACCTGCTCTTTTTTTAGCTACAGCATCAAATTCATCTATAAAAATAATTGTCGGTTTTTTATCTTTTGCTTCTTCAAAAAGACTTCTCCAGTTTTTCTCTGTTTCACCAACCCATTTTGTTTCCAATTCAAGTCCGTTCATTTTGATGAAATGAGCATCAACTTCATTTGCAAGTGCTTCAGCGACAAGGGACTTTCCTGTTCCCGGAGGACCATAAAGTATTGTCCCCGGAGTAACATTTTTCTTTTTATAAGCTTCAGGATATTTAATCGGATAGATTATTTTTTCTTTCAACTCTTTAATAACATCATTTTGTCCGCCTACATCAGCAAAGGTAATTTTTTTAGCACCACCTGTTACCTCTGGATTTTCTGCCAATGACTCAATATTTTTTAGATTTAATCTATTAATAACACTTGAATCTTTATTTGAAAAATTGAATTCTCTTGCAATTTCATTAATTGGGTCGGGAGTTTCTACCGGAGAATCAGTTAGCCTGAATTTTGCCCCACCTGCTTGAAAAACATTATGATTTTGACCGTATAATTTTTCACCTTTTTTAGCAACAGAATTGGGATCTGTCAAATCACCATGCTTAAAGATTGCTCTATCACCAAGGTTAATCAATTGTTTTGTTCCACTGCCATCTTTCATTACCGCAAAAGTATGATCCATCCCTTTTTCTTCTATAAAAAATAGTCTTTTTACGAGATTATTTACTTTATCTAATGAGCCTTTCAATAATTTTGAAGCCTTATCAATATTTTCGCCGACAAGAATCATTTCATCCGGCTGCAAATATTTTAAAACTGACGAAATCTTTTTTTCAACAGGATGTGGAACAACGGTTAAACCTTTAAATGAAATATTTTTTTTGCTTACAAGCAGTCTGCCATAATTGTTGTCAACCAGAGGAGTTGAAGTATGTTTTTTTTCAACAACCGATGAATTTTGCTGCTTTGGAGCCTGAGCCTGAGTGCCAGTAAAGTTCACATTTTTATATATTGCATTCCGTGTTAAACTAATATTCATATCCTGCCTCCTGAATCCTATCCACCAAATGTAAATAACGCATTACAAACAGCAACCCTCTTTATATAAAGGGTTAGCTGTATTTAATTACTTTAAAAACCTTTTGTTTACGCCGCCTCATATCTGGAAATATAAAAAATCCTTGTTAACTATATTATATTTTTCTAACTATTTCAAGAAAGATTTTTTTTATCAATTTAAAATGCAGTCTAAAAACCTCTATAATTCTTCACATAGAGATTGTTAAAATATATTACTTTTGAATTATGAATATACAAACGGAGGTCCGCTTTTAATTTCCGTCAGGACGTTTTCTTTCATCTTTTTAACATCTTCTTTAGAAAACGGCGTCTTGATTTTCTCCTTATAATCATCCATTAAAGGCTGAATATAGCTGTTTTTCTTTTGATAAAAGTTTTTTAACTCTACCTGAACAAGCCTGTCCTGAAGGTCAACTTCTGTTTTTGCGTTTGCTTTTTCAACGCGTGTTTCTTTTATTCCTTCAACTGTTTTTTCACCAACGTATCCAAGAGCCGCAGATGAACATAAAAGGAGTGCAAGGTTTCTTGTTTGAGGTGTTGGATTAAGCACATAGGTATAAATAAAAGATGTTACATCACTCACCACCGAGGAAAAACTTGTTTTTCCGGGGATTCCGCCCATCATTTCAGGCGCAGCTTGAAATACTGAATCTTTGCCATTTGATTTTTGCCATTCTTTCATAACAAAATGTTTTGTTTCTTGAGATATTTTTGATTTTTGTAGTGTTTCTTTTATTTTCTTTTCAGGTAAATTCGCTAAATCCTTGCTTAATTTTTCCCCGGCTTCTGTTTTAATATTTTCAAGGTGTTTTGCTATTGAGCCTATATTTTTCAGTATTGATTTTGTAAATAACACCGATAAACCTATCGTTACGACACTTAAAGCCGAATATAAAGCTATTTTGCCTAATGAATCCTTCTTAATTTCTTTATTTTCGTCTCCTTTAAATGCTATTTTATTTTTTAGCTGGGCAAAACTTGGTTTTTCGGAATTTATCGAAGAATTGTCATAACTGTTTAATTCAGCGGATTTTTGTGACATTAAACTTCTGATTATTTGATTTTTGCCTGAAAAACTTCTTGTTTCAATATCAATGAGCTTTTCTTCTTTATCCCGTTTTATGTCCGCAAACTGTTTTTTCACAAGAACTTCCTTGACGCCATCAACTACGTTTTTCATAATAAAACCGCTGGCAGAAGTAGCAAAAACAGCTGTTGTTGCAAGCAGTGATTTTATTGAGGGATCCTGAACAAGCAAAAGCAATACCATTTTGTTATCATCGTTTATGGTGACAATCCTTCCAAAGTTCGGAATCTGGTCTTTTGCAGGAATCTTGAATTTATGAATAAAAGAACTTTTATAAGCTTTTGCGAGCCCTGCACCTATGCCCAAAAGTGTAAGAGGTGCGGCGATTATTGGAACTAACGGATGGTTATACCATTTATTTGTAATTTTTTCTTTTTTATCAAACATATCTTTTGGTAGAGCTGTTTCGCGAACCCGAGAATCAGCATAATAAGTGTCGGGGTCTTTTATAAAAGTGTTTACTACGACACCTTCTTTAGTAACATCGTTTTTCGCTTTTTTTCTGTCATTTATGTCCGCAAAATTACGGGTACGGGAGTTCTCGGCTGTAAAATTGTTTAGTACGGGATTTCTATTCATTTATTAATTCCTCGTAATTTTCTGCATTGTGTTTCTGTTCATCTAATTCTTCAAAAGAATTATCCATTGCCTCAATTATCCTAAAAAGTTTTTTCCTCAGTCTGTTTGCAAAAGCCAATAAATGCTCTTTTACAGCTTTTTCTTTATCTTTTAGATTAGACATAAAGATTTCCATTGCATTTTTAAGCATTTCTGTTGCATGTTTAAGTTTATCCATTACCAGTTGGAGTTTTTCATTTAACACGCCTGCCAATTTAGTTAACTGTTGCGTAATTTGAGCTTTCAACTCGGTATAAATGTTATTTATAGCTTGAATTGTCTGGTTTATGGCTTTTGTCAGAGGTGTTAAAACTTGTGAATTCAAAAGCTTCACCAGCGGCATAATTTTACTATCGATAAAATTATTTATCGCTTTATAAATATTGGATTGTTCAACATATTTTTTCATTGCAAGTAAAGTGTCGAGTTTCTTGTCGAATTCTTTTCTTTGATTTGCCGCGAGCATTGCATTCCACGCGGGCAGTAAATCCGCCCAAGTCAAAAGTCCGAGTTCATGTGCGGTTGGTTTTGATTTTACTGATGAACCGCCGCCTCCTCCACCCATACAAGCAGGACAAGCACCGGCAGGGCTTCCATGTGGGCACATTACGCCCATCGGTTTCGTCTGAACCTGCATTTTTGGCATATAATTTACGTTTGAAGTTTGTATTCTCATGTCTTTCTCAAATAAAGCAGTTTAAACACTAAAAAAGAGCTCTTTAGCAATAAAAGAGTTCTTCTGTATAATTATAAATATGTAATTCTCACAACCATATACCTCTAGTGCTCGCTAGTAACTTGTAACAAAGAGGTATTCTGACTTAAGGAAGGATTTTCCAAGAATGCTTCTTGCGGCATCCCCCTTACTACAGTTGCGGCACAGTCACGGATTTTCACCGTGTTTCCCTGTTTGTTGATATAAATATTATCATTAGCAAAATTTGTTGTAAAGAAAACTTTGTTTTTACACTTTAATCTTTACAACCGCTTTTTTGACGTATTCGGAAGTTTTTGATTCAATTCCGGGCATGTGAGCATCTTCCGTCGCAAAAATAGTAAAAAATCCTTTTTCAACAGTCACAAAATCGCCATCACCCTCTAAAAATATAATATCTTTTTCTTCGTCATATTCGGTTGAAGGTTTTAGATTATGGACATAGGTATAGCCCATTTTTTCCACGCCTTTAATTATGTACTGAATATCAATGTATTTTCTATGCGCTTCAAATTTCCCTTCTGACACGGGTTTTGTGTGGTAATCCTGCACGATTACAAAAATATCATCACCTTCTATTTCATATTTTCCATTTTGGAATTCTGACAAATCAGTTTTTTCTAGATATTTCAAAGCTGTGGCGATTTTTTCACTGATTCCGTAATAAAAAGAAGCATTTTTTAGTTTATCTATAATCATAAATCACTATTATTTCCATTATTGACTGTATTTTCCATACTGCTTAATTTGCGCTGGATTAGCAAGCTTAGAGTGCCGTTAGGTTTCTTAACGAGGTAATCTGTAAGCAGTTTTTTAGCTGAAGTTATAGCTCCTGTTTTTTCGTAGAACCTCGAAAGTACCACATACAGATAATCATTGTCAGGCAAAGCAGCAATCCCGTCTTTCAGGACTTTAATCGAATAACTAGGCATTGATCGATCATAGAAGATTTCCGAAAGATCTATATAGTCTTGAATAGTTGCAGGTTGGATATTAACAGCTCTTTCAAACTCAACTTTTGCCTTGTTTTTCATATTCAGGCAAATATAACTCTGGCTCAGATTATAATGATAAACTGACCTGTTGGAATTAATTGAAATAGCTTTCTGGAATGAGTTTGTCGCCTCGATATATTTGTCTTTTTTAAGATACAGCAAGCCTAAACAATTATAAGGCTCTGCATTTGACTGATTTAGCTGTATCGCATCATTTAATATATCAATAGCTCTGTCTATTTCGTCATTTTGTTCATAAGATTTTGCTAAAGCGAGATATGCTTTATAATTTGCAGGGTCAAGCTCTATTGTTTTCCGGTAATTTTCTATAGCATCAAAAACACTTCCTGTGGTTTGATAAATTGAAGCCAAGTAATAGTAAGAAGTTGCGTTGTTTTTATTGAGCCTTATAGCTGTCTTCAGGTAATTTTCAGCTTCGGTTTTGTTTAGCTCGTTGGCATAAATTATCCCGAGGTTTTGACTTGCCAGATAGTGGTCGTTTTTAAGTTTTAGCACTTCTTTGAAATTATATTTTGCCTGCTCATAGTTGCCGGCATTGTAATATGAAAGTCCTCGCGTAAAATAAGCCTGATAGTATTTCGGGTCAGCCTGTACGGCTTTGTCTAAATAAGCAATTTCATTGATAAAATCTTTTCTCTTTTTATATATCAAAGCCAAATTATAGTAAGATTCAGGATAATAAGGGTCAATTGTCAGAGCTTGCAGGTTATATTGTATAGCTATATCAAAATTTCCACGTTTTGCCTCAACGTTTGCAAGGTTATTATAAGCTTTTGCATACATCGGCTTTAATTCAATAGCTTTTTTGAAGAAATTTTCAGCTTTCTGCATATTATCGCGTTTAAAATACTCTATACCTTTTTCGTTATAATAATCAGGTGAGTATTGTTGTTCTTGAGGTTCTGTCTGCATAGGTTTTTCGTATTGAATATCAGCAGGTTTAGTTTGTTCTGGCTCTTGTGTTTGGTAATACTTCATATCCTTGCCAAAAACTGAAGGTGTTGTTGTTTCCACAGAAGAAATTAGTTTCTGGGTAGTCACGGGATCGTTATTGCTTTGAACTTGTTGATTGTCATGCTGAACTTGATTTAGCATCTTTCCATTTTTGGATTTAAGCGATAAAGCACTATTGGTTAGATCCCGAATCAAGTTCGGGATGACAGCTAAGTGTTGTGCGGGCTTATTCGCTTTGTTGGAAACTGCAACATTTACTTTTTGTGTTTTATTGACAGGAGAGATTTCCGGCAATTTAGCATTAGAAACGTCAGGTTCATCCTCTATAATAGTTTCTTCCGAAATAATTTTCGGGTCTTCAGCAATCATTTTCAGGTTTGGATTGAGCTTACTGACTTTGTTTGGATTTACATTAACTTTATTCTTCGAAAAATCCTCAGGTGATTTAAACGCTAAAGTCGTATTTTCAGCAGAATTCAAATTACTTGCAATTTCATTCTTAAAGAACAAATATTTTTTATTCATTGACGACAATACAAGAGCTTTATTAATGTACTCATCCGCATTTCGATACTGCTTCATATCGATAAAGCAGCGTGCAATCTTATAATAAGTATAATCATTATTTGAATTAATGTTTAAAGCAAGCGTGTAATACTCCAGTGCCGTTTCAAATTCCTGATTATCATAATGCAAATCAGCCAAATCCAGATAATCAAGCTCCTGCGATTTACCCTGAGTAAAATTCCCGGCATTTTCCGGTTTTATTTCCTGTTTTTTCTCTTCAGCAGCTATACTTTTATTTATATTTTGCTTCTTTACAAAAAGCTTTTTTATTTTTGAAGTTTTATTAGGTTGAATAACTGCATTTTCAGGATTTATTATTTCTTCAACATAGGGTTCAGGTTTATTTCCTGCGGTGCTTTTTTCTTCTTCAGCAAAAAGCTCTTTTTTGTATTCTTCGGGAAGCTCAAACCCTTGCATCGGATCTTTTCTATTTATTGACTTATTAACTATTTTTTCTCGAAGGTCAATGTTTTTATAGTATTTACTGCCGATACTTTTAACTACAATATCTTTATAATAAGTATATTTAGGATTTTGCGGAGTTAATTCCACTGCCCTTGTTATATATGGTTCTGCTTGAAGATAATTTCCTGCATCCATATAACTTTTTGCTATTTTAAAATATGTAAAATCGTTATAAGGATTTATTTGAAGAGCAAGATTATAGTATTCAATAGCTGTTTCAAACTGCTGATTGTCAAAATGCATATCTCCGAGGTCAATATAATCGTTTTCCTGCGATTTAACTTTTGAATAAAGCTCATATTTATCGGAAGCAAGCTCGTTACTGTGCAGAATTCTGTTTTCCTGCCTGAGTTTATTAATATCTATACCCTTTGCTTCAAAATTCTGCGGATCATTGAGCAATTTTACAACCCTGTCAAATTCCGAAACCGATTTTTCTGACATGCCGTATTTTTTATACGCAAGTGCAAGATTGTAATGTGCTTCAATGTTTTTAGGATTTTTTTGTACTACCAGTTCAAAATACTTAATTGCCTGCCTGTAATCGTTTTGTTTAAGACAGCTTATACCCAGTTCAAAGTTAATTTTTTCAATGTTAATTTCCTCTGCGCTTGAACTTATCGAATTTGAAGCTACAATTGCGCAAAGTAAAAAAGGGAAAATAAACTTGTTTAAGCTTTTATTGTTCATAATTTTGATGAAAAAACATCCAACATGCCTGAATAAGACAATTATACAATTATATTTTGCTTATTTTTAAAAAATCAAAAATAATACAACAAATAAATGATTACTATAAGTCCAAAACGATATATTCTTGTCAAGTGATGATGCAGTTTTGTATCAGTATGTCGGATTCATTATAGATATAGGAATGTCAAAGCATTATGATAAATAAAACTTACGCTAAACCACAAAAATCTGCTAAAATTAGCTACATTCCATCAAGAGAAGTTAACGAAATTTCAAATTCCATAACAAAAAATTGGACGGATCAGGCTATAAGATGCTACCTCAGCAATAGCAACTGCCTTGATTGTTCTGTTGCTAAAAGCAGTTATTCGTTCGTTTGTCAGATGTCAAGTGTAATAAAGATTTTGCTAGACCAAATAGGTCCACCGGAACAAAACAAAATCGATAAAATGGTTTCCTGATTTTTATATAATTTAATAATTATTTCTAAAAAAGTAAAAGCCCGATCTCATGGTCGGGCTATTTGATATTATATTAAAACAAACAAAATAAATTGCAAATGTTTTTTTAATTATTATATAGATTTCTTAACAAAAGGTTTTCTATCTTTTGTTTTTATCTTTCATCTGAATTGATAAGTTGAGCATCTTTTATCCAGCTCATCATGCCACGAAGTTTTCTTCCGACTCTTTCAATTTCGTGATCTTTATCCTCGTCAACGAGCATTTTAAGATTTGGCTGACCTTTTTGATTTTCTTCAATCCATTCTTTTGCAAATGCACCATTTTGAATTTCTTCAAGAATTTTTTTCATTTCAGCTTTGGTTTCTTTTGTAACAAGTCTTGGTCCGCGTGTTACATCACCATATCTTGCTGTATCACTAATTGAATATCTCATATCACTAATTCCGCCGAAGTACATTAAGTCGACAATAAGTTTTAATTCATGAAGACATTCAAAATATGCCATTTCCGGTGGATATCCTGCTTCAGTTAATGTTTCAAATCCAGCTTTAACAAGCGCTGTAGCACCACCACAAAGTACAGCCTGTTCTCCGAAAAGATCTGTTTCTGTTTCATCTTTGAAAGTTGTTTCAATAACGCCGCCTCTTGAACCGCCATTGCATTTTGCGTAAGCAAGTGCAACATCTAATGTATCACCTGAAGGATTTTGACCAACTGCTACTAATGCAGGTACGCCTCTTCCAATTTTATATTCTGATCTTACAAGATGTCCTGGTCCTTTTGGAGCAACGATAAATGTATTTACGCCGGCAGGTGGTACAATTTGTCCGTAGTGTATACTAAAGCCATGTCCAAATCCTAAATACTGACCTGATTTGACGCTTGGAGCGATATATTTATCATAAACTTCTTTATGAACTGTATCAGGAAGCAGAATCATTAAAACATCAGCCCATTCAACTGCTTCTTCGAATGATAAACATTCAAGACCTGCATTTTTAACTCTATCACAAGTTTTTGAACCATCTCTAAGTGCAACTTTGACATTTACACCCGATTCTTTTAAGTTTAAAGCGTGGGCATGTCCCTGACTTCCATAACCTAAAATCGCTACTTTTTTTGTTAATATAGGATTAGCGTCAATATCTTGGTCATGATAAACTTTTAATTCTGTTGCATTTGACATTATAAATACCTCCAAAGCTTTCTTTTCCGTTTGATAATATCATCAACAAAAAACAGACTCAAATAATATTTTGAGTCTGTTTTTTTAAATTTAGCTTAGTTTTTTATTCTTTTTCTTCAAATTTATTTTTTTGATTTTTATTTTTATTTTGCTTATGTTCTTCATGCATTTTATTAAATTCTTTTTGCTGTTCGGGCGTTAAAATAGCCTGTATCTGTGTAAAATTCGATTTTCTAATAGTTTTTATTTGCTCTCTAATACTTTTGATTTTTTGCTTTTGTGCTTGTAATTGTTGTTCCGAAGCACCTGACGTTTTAAGCTGTTTTAATTTTGCTCTTTCTGTTTTCATACATTCAAAAAGTGGTTGAATTTTATCTTTTGCAGATTTATGAATAGCTTTCATTTTTTCTTTTTGGTCAGGTGTAAGATTAAGTCTTGCTTCAAATTCAGCTTTTTTTTGCTGCATTTTAGCTTTCATTTGCTCTTTTTGTTCGGGTGTTAGATTTTGTCTATTACCAAATTCGGATTTATTTTGTTGCATTTTAGCTTTCATTTCTGGAGAAAAGCTGTTTGGGCAACCTTTTTCTTCAGCATAAGCAAAATGAGAAAGTCCCGATAGTACTACAATTCCACAAAATGTAATAAACAATTTTTTCATAATAAATCTCCTTCTATTAATTTTTGAAGATCAGCCTGAAGCTGTTTTCTTGCATTAAATAACCTTGATTTTACCGTTCCAATTGGACACTTAAGTTTTTGCGCAATTATATTCTGTTCCAATTCTTCTATATCATAGAGAATGATAACTTCTTTAAGCTTTTGTGGAAGATTGTTTATGGCATTTGCTATCATTTTTTGCCTGAACATTCTTTCTGTTCTTTGATGCGGGATTTCTGTACTTGATTTTATAGATAAAAGTTTTTCATCATCATTTGAGGTTTGCTGAGCTTGTTTATATTGTTTTGATTTAAAAAAATCTTTGCAGGTGTTTACTACAATAGTTTTTACATAACCAAAAGGTTTATCCTGTGCAGAATTTTTCCATATTTTCAAATATACATCCTGCTCAATATCTTTTGAAGTTTCTTCATCAGTAAATTGACCAATTATTTTTCTTATTTTTATTTGATTTTGTTTAATAAATTCTTCTATTTGCATTATTGAATGTCCACTAACCCATATTCATCTACAGGAAAAGCCGCTGTAGAAACAGATTCATCGTAAGCAATTTTTGTTATACAAGAGTTATTAAGGAAAACTGTTGAAGTTACTACAACTAAAGCCAAGCTTGCAGCTATATTTATAAAAACTTTGCTTCTTTTTTTCGTCATAAAATAAGGTTTTGATTCTTTGATTATTTTTTCGGTTACAAGCATTTTTTTGTACTCTAAATTACAGGTTTCACAAATTTGAATGTGACTTAAAAGCTCATTCTCGGATTCCTTAATAAAAAGTTTTTCGAATTTATCACAACTCATTTTTTTGATCCTTATTATTGAGTTCTCTTAATATCATAACGAAATTTTAAATAAAAAGGTTCAAAATTATAAAATCAGATTGCCGCATACTATGCCCATAAATTAGAACAGAAAAAATCTAATTTATTCGTTTTATGACCTTGCCCCGTTTTTTGGACAGTCTAAAACTAAAAAAATTAGCTTGTTGAAATTAAAACACTTTCGTTGATTGAATTTAAGTATTCTTTCAGGCGATACAAAAGAGCATTCAATAAAATATTTAAAAAATAAATTTAAAAAAGGCAATGTTCGTTTTTTAGAAAATAATATACAAATTGCAGAATATTTTGGACTAAAAAGTAAAGATACTAAAATAATAATAGACGAAATTAAGGATTCTATTCAAAAATGGACAGATGTAGCAAAATCTTTTGGAATAAGTCGTTCTAAGATAGAAGAAATGAGAATTGCTTTTAAAGTTTAAATGTAAGTCTTTAACGAGTTTTACATTTTTTCGTACGACTTTTTGTTAATTATTACATTTTATCAAAGGACTTTTGGTTACTTGTTATCTTAATTATATTAAATTCAAACATAAAAAAAATTGCTATTAATCTTTAAATAAATTTACATAAGTTTTTTAAAAATTTTCCTGTCAAAATACTTTTTTAAGTCGCGAATTTAAAGGGATTTTATAAACACGCTATATTTTTAGCATCCTGAACGACCAGTTTTTTCATAATACTGTTGGTGATATTCTTCTGCCCTCCAGAATTTTGCAGCAGGAAGAATTTCTGTAACTATTGGCTTGTCTAATCTGCTGGATTCTTCAAGTTCTTTTTTTGATTTAAGTGCAAGTTTTTGCTGTTCCTCATTATGAAAAAATATAGCTGACCTATACTGGCTTCCTATGTCTAATCCTTGCCTATTAACTGTTGTAGGATTATGAATATTCCAGAAAACTTCAAGCAACTCTTTATACGATATTTTTTCAGGGTCAAAAGTTATTTCAATAGCTTCTGCATGACCTGTTAAGTCAGAGCAAACTTCTTCATATGTGGGATTTTCCTTGTATCCACCTGTATAACCGACCTGAGTTAAAACAACCCCGTCTATTTTGCAAAATTTGGCTTCTACGCCCCAAAAACATCCTGCGGCAAATGTTGCTTTTTCCATTTTTTATTCCTCGTCCCAAAGATTTTCTAAAGTGTAACCACTGCCTTGCGGGGTAAAGAATGCCCCTTTTACATACCTGAAATGTCTATCTAATGTAGCAATTTCTTTCATGTCAGCTTCATCTAGGTCTATAAGCTGAGCCTCAAAGTTTTCTTTAAGACGTTTTTCGTTGATTCCCTTTTAACTTCGTTGGCATTGAAAGCATCGTTTAGGGCTTTGCCTATAATGTTCTCATTGCCATATATTTTCGCACAGTCAATATGTCTATAACCAATATTTATAGCTTCTCTAACTGCTTTATATAATTCTTGTTCCTGTTCTGATTTCCATGTGCCTAAGCCGAATAACGGCATTTCATATCCTGAATTTAGTTTATATGTTTTCATAATTTATCTCCTTGTTTGCAATTTAAAATAAAAAGAATGCTGATAAAATTCTACAATGAGGTGATTTATATGAATAAAATATCAAAAACTAAAGAAGAATGGAAAAAAATCCTGTCAGAAGAAGTGTATAAAATAACTAGAGAAAAAGGAACTGAACATCCTTTTACAAACTAATAATTTAGGCATTTCGAAATAAAATTCGAAGTGCCTAATATTTCTTATTTAAAATAAAATCATCTTCTATGTCATTATTTATAATGCTTTGCTGAATTTTGACTGATGTAAAGAGACAGTTAATCTGAGCTAAAATATCAGCTGATTTGAGACATAAATCTATTCTATGTACCAAAATCGTCCGTTAAGTGTTTTGTTAATCTTTACGCCGCCTCTGGGAGTTACTGTTACTTCTTCAGAAACAGAAGACTTTTCTTTGTGTGTTAAATTTCTTTCGTAATTTACGCCCGTAATTTCCACATCATAATTGACACGGAAAGTATTCTCATCAATCGATACAATATTTAAATTTGAAATATTATAGTTTATATTATCAAATACATTAAATATTCTTCTTAAATTAATCTCAAGATCGGAAATCGTACTTCCGTCAGCCGATTCCCACTCGTTAGAAATAAACCTGACAACTTGTGATTCGCTTTTAGATTCATAAGCCTGTTTGAAATTAGCGTACAAGTCTTTAATACTGTTTTGTACAAGATTGTTTTCTTCTCTTTTGTTATTGATTTCAAGCTGTTGCATAGTTTTGCTGACTTTTGAAATCAAATTGTATATCTGCTCATTTAATTTGTCCAAACTTTTACTTAAAATTAAATCATCTGTTTTTGAACTATCTAAACATTGTTTCATATCTGAAATTGCTCGCGTGTGATTTTGAAGATCTTTAATCATTCTTTCAAAAATATATCTGGATTCGATTTTTTGAGCTTGTTCAAGACGTTTGTATTCTTCATCAATTTCTTGCACTTGTTTTTGTATTTCAGGAATAACTGCTATTAATCTTTTAGTTTCTTTTTCTTTTTCACTTATTCTGTTTGCAGTATCTATTTCTTCTAAAAGAGTTGCAATCTCCTTGTGGATTCTAGCAAGCTGTTCATTATTTGCTCCACCAGAATTTGATTCTTTAACTATTTTTTGAACCTCATCGGAAAAACCACGGCTCATTACCTCAAACTCACGTCTGTCAAGGTTTATGAAAGTTGTTTTACTAGCTTGAATGTTGCTTAATATTTTTTCTAAAGTTTTATAACTTTGATTGTCTTTGTCAATTTTTTTAAATTCTTCAATTAAGGAATCTATATCCAGTCTTAAGGTTTCAGGATCAAGCATCCACTTTAAGCTTGAACCGCTGCCTGTCATCCATAAGCTATAATCACCGTTTAGCCGATCTACAACTACGTCATAATAAGGATGTTTTAAAGAAACCCCTGTAACTAGACTAACATCCGCTTTGATTTTTTCAAAGGCGGTATGAGTGTAAATAAGTCCGTCTGTATATTCGGCAAGAAAGTCTTTCAACAGTTGGCTGTCATACACAGCATTATTTTGTCCTAATATCAATCTTTTTATTTGATGATTTTGTTCTTTTTGTTTTTCTTTGAGTCTGTTAATTATAACTTTAATATCGTCGGCTCTTTTGGCATCTATACTGAAAGATTTGATTTTTTCTTTGTTTACCATAGGTTTATGGCCTATTTTATCCAGAAAAATAAACTCTTCCGACGCATAAATATTGTCCGACTTATAAACAGCATCTTTTATTTGGTCAATACTATTGACCAAATTGGCTTCCAGTGTTTTATATTTTACAGCTCCGTCCCTTTCTTTCTTAATTCTGTTTGTCAGGCCTTCTCTTACAGTTTTTTGACCTGTTTCTGCTTGTGAGGCTGTCAGTTCAAGTGCGGGGATTCGTTCCTCCAGAGATTCTATAAAATTGTTATAATCCGCAAATATAGGCTCAATTCTTTCAACTCCGGGATTATACTCAAGATATTTACTATATTTATCAGAAAGTTCTATAATTTTAGATTGTATTAATTTAACTTTTTCTATATGAATTCCACGGCTTGTTTTTGCTTTTTCAAGTATAATTTTATACCTTTCTGTTTGTGAATTAATTATTGAAACAGTCTTTGGAAAAGCAGCATCCCATTCTGTTATTTCACTTACGGAATAATTCATTGTAAAACATTCAGGACTAACACCGTTCTCAAAAAAGTTTCCCCCACAGACTTTCAGCGGAGTAAACTTTACTACGTCTCTGTACTCAAGTATAAGTTGGTCATAATCAACTCGCATTTCTTTTATGGCATCATCTTTGGAAATGAGCAAGGTGTCAAGCAGAGCTTTTGCTTTTACACTGATTTCATAGTTTCTGAGAAACGCGTTTGTTTCTGTTGAAGTAATTTCAAGCCCCGTATCGGCAGAAATTACTTTCATTTTATTTTCTAGGTCAGCTTTTTTTTGTTCTGCAATGCTTTGTTTCTTTAAAGCATCTTGCTCACAAGCAATTGCCAACTGTTCATAGATTGCTTGCAATTTTTGTTGATCCTGCTCTACAAAAGCTCTGGCTGTTTTTGCGTCTGCTTCCATCGTATCGCAAAGAGAATCGAGTTTTTTAATAAGTTCTGCCGCATCATTAGGATTATTTTTAGCAAACTCTACAGCACTATTTGACACTTGAATTAACGAGGCAATAATCGGGCTCATTTTATTTATTGCAACGCTTGAAATTCCTGTAATAGACGATGTTATAAAATTATCTACAATTATCGGAATTAAATTTGCGGAAATACCTTTTACTGCTACGCCAACCTGATCCCACTTTATATCAACAAGTTTTTTGTAAATCCCTTGACCCGCCGCATAATTTGCTTTTATTTCTGCATGAAGCCTGCCGGCTTCTTTTGCAAGTTCACAATTTTGCACCTCGGCAGTACAGCTTACATTACGCATTGTGGGCATTTCTAAAGGCTTCTCGTAAAAAGCTTTTAAATCGGGATAATTTTTATTTGCACGTTTTTGCTTGAGAGCGTCTACGAGTTTAGACCAGCCTTGAACGTCATTTGCCCAGCTTGACATTTGAGCTGACGCGGGTCCAAAATCTGCTTTTCT
>MFRJ01000090.1:12514-13526 GCA_001784535.1 Candidatus Melainabacteria bacterium GWA2_34_9 | reverse complement strand
TCGAAATCAAGCCGTCTGTGTAGCCACTTATAAACTTTGCTTCAGATTTTACGGGCAATGAGGGAAACCCAAAACTTAAAATACTTGTTATTAAAAGAAATAAAGCAATTTTATTTTTCATATTTTATCCCTGTTTATTAAATTAAAAATTTGTTGAGCCATCAGGCTGATATTTGTACTTAAATGTCATTGTATTTACACCACAATTCGGCTGAGAGGTTATTTGCATAAGTGCATATTTATTATTCGGGAGCTTAAAGGCATAAACATCATTCAATGTCGGTGTCATATATGTTTTTCCGGCAATTTCATAGCCTGAAGTCGGTGCTTCTGTTACATTGTCTATGTTTGACACCCCTGTCAAAAGTTGCGATTGTGTATCATTTTTTGTTGTTAATAATGCAGCAACACACATTCCAGCAAATTGCTGATAATACTCAAAATGTCCGCTTGGGGTTCCATTTACTTCATCAATAATAGAATCAGTTATAAAATCAAAACTCTGATATTGGTTTTGACCTGCGGTAAAAAGGGAATTTGTTTCCGATGCGATTTCAGCCCCATTGTTAGAACCGTTTATGTCAGAATCGTTTTCAATAATATCTATAGCCTGATTAAAAGGTTTTTCATTAACATTTCCTGTTCTATCAACAAGAAGAATAGGATCATTATTAGGAGATTGAACTGTCCCTGTTGCAACATTCCCTGCATCTGACAGACCAAATATAAGCGGGTTCTTCATGCTGAAAACTTTAAATTTTCCGTTTTCATTAGTCAGAACAAATTCTGTATAGCCTTTATCGGTATAAGTCTGACCGCTTTTAGACGAAACAACTGTTCTGTTAAACTGTATCGCCACATAGGATTTTCCACTTGCTCCGCTTGAAATGTTGTTTATATAAGGATTAATTTTAATTAATTCAAAAGCATTAAAGTCTTTTCTTATTGCAGAATCAAGAACCGCAGTATCACCTGTAAAATCAGAACTTACATACGTCATAAAAAGATTAGA
>MFRJ01000090.1:10479-12329 GCA_001784535.1 Candidatus Melainabacteria bacterium GWA2_34_9 | reverse complement strand
GTAATTGTTCCGTTTTGAAGGCTGTCTTTATACAAAACAGCTTTACTTCCAAGTTCTTCATAAGAATTATTATTCAGGTAAAGATAATCAAAATCTATTCCATCATTTCCCTGTCCAAAAATCCACCATTTTGCCTCGGCTTTGCTTACGACAAATGACAAAGTAATAATAGCCAGTATTAATATTAAAAGTTTTTTCATTTATATTTCCTCTTTAAATTCCTGTTATGCCAAATAAATAAGGCTTTCTCATACTATAAAGTTTATAAACATTATCTTCTTTTATTAGAATCAACTCTGTGTTTCCACTATCAGAAATCATTTTTCCTGCGACTCTATCTTCAAGAGTCCTTGTATAATTCAAAGAAACGGCTATTTTTCCATCAGCGCTTTTAACTACATTATTTACAAAGCAATTTATTCTAATATAGCTGTATTTTAAATAATCCTGTCTTATTGAACTTCCTAAAATACTTTTATCCAGAGTGAAATCTTCACTTACAAAATTCATAAACTTTGCAGAATTCTTATTTTCATACGCTGAAATTAAATTGTTTACTGTTTTTGTTGCTATTAGCTGTGTTTGATAATATTCGTTTTTTTCTATAGGGCTTTGAGGATTACCGATTTTTACCTCGAAAGGTAATTTCCAAAAAGCTTCTGCTTTTTGACTGGTAAGAATTAAAATTAAAAAGGCTATTAAAGTAAATTTGACTATAAATTTTATCATTATATTGTTTCCCGTAATTTAATTATTAAAGTCTTTCAACTTTGTCTTTTTTTCCTACAAAAAGGTCTATAGGGATATTAAGCCCCATTGATATGCTTTTTTCAGCAAAATTTCTAGATCTTGTTTCAAAATTAAAGTCATTAATCGACGCTCTTAAAAATATTGTACTGCTGTTAAGTTTTCCTAAGAAAGAAGGCTTATAATAGAAACTTATACTTGTAAACAGTTTGTTTGAGCAGTCTCCCTGCGGTGATGCAAGTATATTTTGACCGAATTTAAAGTTGGAAGTTATTTTGTGCTTAGGAATATCCATCCCGAGACCTACTGAATATTCAATAATTTTATCTATTTTATTAAGTATTTCATCTTCAATAAAGTTTGACCCTGCATTAATTGAAGGTTTTAAAACAACAGCTCCTAAATTATGCCTTGTACCTAATGAAGTACTATAATTAAAATCATAAGTGTTTCTGGCATTTCCGCTTGTTCTGTACTGGGCAAATCCAAAATTGTTATCCATATCTACAAAACCTAACCTGTCCCTGTAGCTTAAATTTGTATAATGATCAAAATTCACAGGACGTTTTCCGGTTCGTTTATCAAATTTAAAAGATATATCAGCTTCTGAATATTTTCTATTGAAAAGTCTTTTTATATTTACGCCTAATTCAGGCTTATAGTTATCATTTCTGTTTGCCGAATTGCTAAGAGAATTTTGGAACCATGTAAAACCCGAGTTAAGAGTTATATTTTTGCTGTATTTGTATTTCCATTTAGCCGAAGCTTTTTGTCTATCCTGAGAAGCCGACCCTAAAAATGTTTCAAATTTAGGATTTACTCTTTCATAAACTAAATTTACTCTGCTCGGTCCGCCCTGTGCAATTGTTTCTATCCTATGAGCATTTCCAAAAAGAGTATGCTTAATTTCATTAACACCTGCCTGATTTTTTGTCTGAGAAAACGCAGATTCACCTCTTACTGTTAAACCTTTTATCGGTTTGTATTCATAATCAAGACTATAGATATTATTGTTATAAAGAGTATCAGTATCAGCCTGTCTGTCGCTATCATCCGATCTCAAATAGCTAATTCCCGCATTTAATTTTGGTGTTAAATCATGC
>MFRJ01000090.1:10308-10450 GCA_001784535.1 Candidatus Melainabacteria bacterium GWA2_34_9 | reverse complement strand
CATCATATGATAATCTTTTAACTTAAAAGCATTTTCCCACTTCGGATAAGCGTTTCCAATTACAACTGTTACATCAGGAAGATTATCATCAGCGTTATAATATTTGTAAGACGCGCCTTTCAGGGTTGTATTAAGTGAATAT
>MFRJ01000090.1:0-10238 GCA_001784535.1 Candidatus Melainabacteria bacterium GWA2_34_9 | reverse complement strand
AGGTAAAAGTCATTCCTCTTAATTCTACTCTGTTATCATTTGTTGCTTTACCACCTATATTAAAGTTGTAATCAAGCTTTCCCAAATTACCTTTGCCATATATATTCATGTTTTCAAGGTAAGTAGTTCCGTCCGTAAGAGAAGAACTGGCTTTACCGGGCCCTTGCACATCATTAATATTAAGCTGTATGTCATTTAAGACATGAAATTCAGCCTGATTCTCTACGCTGCCTTTTAATACCTTTTTAGGTTCTTCAACAGGAGCTGTTTGTTGAATCCCGCCTTTTAAGTCTTTTACTTCAATAATATTTAATTCTTTTGCACTGCAAAAGTTTTGCTGACTAGCTAAAAGCAAACACACAAAGACAACTCTATAAAAAAACTTCATAATTCCCCGACACTTTTTATGCATAATCTTATAAATTATAATTGAAACAATTACTTCTCGCAAATAAATTCAAGAGCTTGAAGGTTTATTAAAATTATCTCAATTGTTTTTTGGAGCTTGTCTAAATTCATTTTTTGCTCAAAAATCTTGCGGCAAAATTTTAATTTACAAATCATGCCGGCTCACGACAAATTTTAACCCTCAAATAATCCTCCAAGCTACATTTTAGAATCTAAAATTCAAAAAAATACGAGATTACATAATAAATTTTATCTCATGTAAGTTTACCTAGCTATAAATTAAGTTCTAAAATTATGCTGATAATGTTTGTTATGTAACTTTCAATTATTTTGGCATTTTAGATTATTTTTAACCTAAACTTCCTTTTTATTTTGATAAAATCGTTGCTATGAAATATGCATTTTTGGTTTTCAAAAATGATGGTTTTTTCGAGTATATACTTTTTTTACGAATTGAAGAAAAATTTTGCCGCAATTTTTTTGAGCAAAAATTCAAGTTTATGCCGTTTTTTTTATTTAATATTTAACAGGCTTAATTGTACTGAACTATGCTGCTTTAGAGCCTCAGCCTCAATTCTTTTCTTTGCAATATTAATTAAAACATTGCTTTGTTTTTCCGGCAAATCTGTCGGGAATCTTACAGAAATCATTTCTTTTGGAACAGAATAAGTTTTGGCAATATATTTTCCATATTTATCCGTATTCGTTAATTTGTATAATTTTGGGAATTCTTGGCAATATTTATCCAGCTTTTTTATCAAATCTTTATTATATGTGTAAATGCTTGCTTCTTTATCTTCTTCATTGAAATTAAAGGTTGTGACTCTTTCATATCCGGTCAGGGCAAAGCTGTTCTCTCTCGCTTTAACATCTTGTTGCGTGAAACTTATTGTCTTCTTTTTGATATTTGCCATTTCTTTTAAATTCCCACAACTTTTTATTTTTGTACTCTAAGATATGATTTTAATCAAATATTGTGCATCATGGCAATATATTTCTGCTTTTCAACAAGCAGTTTTAAAAATCAAACAATGAAAATTTTAATAGACATTTATAGACAAATGTCTATAATAATATGCTTACAGAAAAACAAAAAACATTCTTTGAAAAATTAAAGAACGAATACGGCAAAGAACCGCTTCCCAGCTTTGAAAAGATTGCAACAGAGTTTAATTTTAAACACAAGAATTCTGTGTGGCAGTACTTCAACAAACTTACTATTATATATTTTTCATTATCTTCACAATATCTCAGATCTATGCCATTATCTTGCCCGTTTTTAAAAGATTCAAAAGTTAAATTTAACTCTTGTTGTAATA
The DNA here is from genome assembly GCA_001784535.1 of Candidatus Melainabacteria bacterium GWA2_34_9. Classification (GTDB taxonomy): domain Bacteria; phylum Cyanobacteriota; class Vampirovibrionia; order Gastranaerophilales; family UBA9971; genus UBA9971. Next base: position 8,511 of record MFRJ01000090.1, on the reverse strand, counting down.
AATCTTGTGTTAATAACTCAAATTCATATGGTGATAGGAGTTCTTGCAACAGCGGCTAAAAAAGCTCCCATTCCAACCAGTCCTATAACCACAGGATCAACCTGTATTCCGATATAATTACTTATTATTCCGATAAAATATCCTAAAAAAGAACCCAGCATAAGCATAGGCAAGAAAATTCCTCCTGCTGCTCCTGAACCAAAGCATAGAGGAGTTATAAAAAACTTGCCGATAAATATTAAAACAACCATACCTACTGCAAATTTGTGTTGTAAAAGTAAATCAACACTTGTATTTCCTGCACTTAATATAAAGGGCAAAAATACTCCGACAAGCCCCGTTATTAATCCTGCAATAGCCGGCTTTGCCCAGTTTGGAATTTTATTAAGGCTGTCAAATAGATTTATGTTTGCAAAAATGTTTTTTGAAAAAGCTACTCCGAGTAATCCTGATGCTATTCCAAGGATAATAAATACAGGAATACTTTCAGGTGTTATAGAGGTTGTTATATGAGGGATTTTAAACGAAGGATTGCTTCCAAAAAATGCCTTGCCATAGTTGAAGCAGTAACTGTTGCAACCAGTACAGGAAAAAGCAAAGAGGGCGAAAAACCTTGTACTAATTCTTCCAAAACAAAAATAGTACCTGCTATAGGAGCGTTAAAGGTTGCACCGATAGCAGCCCCGGCTTCTGCTGCAATAAGCTCGTCTTGTTCTGTTCCCCTCATTTTGAACATCTTTGCAACTAAGGCTCCCGCACCTGCTCCCAATTGTATACTCGGTCCTTCTCTTCCAAGCGAAAGACCTGTTCCTATACCTGCAAGTCCGGCAAAGAATTTAACAAAAATGCTTCTGATTCTTGTTCCTTTTCCGATTCTTGCCAAAGTCAGTTTTACATAAGGAATGCCGCTTCCCTGCGTTTCAGGAGCAAACTTAAATACAAGGATGCCTGAAATTAAACCACCTAATCCTGTTATTAAAGGGAAAATCAATAATTGTTTATAGAAAGGAAATTTTTAACTGATCCACTAATAAACGTGAATAAATCTGTAATACATACTCTAAATGAAATCACCAACAGCCCTGAAATTATACCGACAAGCAAAGCCTGTATAACAATTTTACTTCTTGCAATTTCTGTCAGAAATGTTTCTGCCTTATTTAAAATTTTCAGATTACTAATATTCATTGGCTCTAGACTAGCACTTTTCTTGTAAAACTTTTAAATTCTTTTTATAGTTTTTGTAAATAGAAATTAATTCTTTAATCATAATTTCGTGATTTTTGCTCCATCTCCATTCACTTTCTTTCAAGTGTAGCAGAAATGTTGCTTTTACTCCATTAAATTTAGTCAATCTTCTTTTAGTAAAACTCCAAAAACTCTCAATTCCATTGATATGCACTCCATTCTTCTTTGAAAATTCATGTTTTCCATGGTTAACTCTGAAATGTTTACCGTAACCAACATCAACAAGCCCTGTATAACCACGCCACCCATCTGAATTGATAACACTTTCAACATCTATTTTTTTGTGAATAATTGCCTGTAAAGTTTTTTTCTTACAATCAGGTACTATTTCTGTATAAACTCTGCCATTTCTTTCAAATATACCAAATACTGGCTGTTTTAAAGTTCCACGCCCACGCTTTAATTTTACTGCAAAACCTCTTATTCTTCTTGTTCCGAAGTAACTTTCATCAACTTCTATAACTCCGCAGAATTGCTCCTTTTCAATCATTTGATGTTCAAAAATTAATTCTCGAAACAAGTTGTAGTATTTATTTATACTATTTCGATTAATTTTTAACAAAATAGAAGCTTGCGTAGCAGAAATATCTGCACAAAAAGCTTCTATAATTTTTTTAATTTTGTAATCACTTAAAGGCTTATTATTATTCATTGTTCCATCCTAGCATGTTAAGCACGCTAGTCTAGAGCCATTCATTTTTTTATTTTCTTAACTATTTAAGATTTACATAATAACTTAAAAAATTTGTATTTTGACAATCAATTACAGTATAAATTTATGAAATTTATTATTTTTAGGCGGGTACTAAATCTCCCAGCCAGTATGCATAGTCATTCCTCTTGAAAATCAATATTTTTCCTAAATCCTGTGGATTTTTGGCTCGATGATATTTTAAATATATGTTTTTTTCATCAACTCCTATAATCTCTATCTTTCCTGTTTCGTGAGACATCACAAATCTTGCCCTTCTTGCAAGCCCTGATACAAGTTTTTTAGCTTCTTCAAATATAAAATACCCCTCAACGATAGGAATTCTATATGGATAATTTCCTTTAGTCGGTCTACCTTGAAATAAATAATAAGGAGGACATCCTATAAATGATAATTTGTTAAAAAGTTCTGCAAGAGTTTTAGGGTTATCATTTACACCTCTTATTAAAGGGGATTGATTGCATAAAACAGCTCCGACATTTATAAGAGATTTAATAGCCTTTTGTGCTTCTTTTGTCAGTTCTCTAGGATGATCAAAGTGTGTCATTAAATAGATTCTTTTTTCGGCAGTACTGAATTCCTTCAAAATATCAAGAAGTTCATAATCTTCATAAATTCTCATCGGATTAAAAGCCGGGAGTTTGCTTCCGATTCTTATAATTCCTACATGATCTATCTTTCTTATTTCAGATAATATTTCAACAAGTTTATCGTTTGAGAGTAAAAGAGGATCGCCGCCCGTTAAAAGAACATTTGTAACTTGAGGATTTTCAGAAATATATTTTATTCCTTCTTTCACATCAAGAGAAACTTCATTATTTTCTCTCAAAAACACCCTTTTTCTAAAACAATATCTGCAATAGCCCCCACATTCCTCATTGCAAAGAAGCAAAACAGTATAAGGATATTTATGCTGAACACCCTTGTCTACTGTAATTGAGGATTCATTGCTTGCATCATATTCTCCCCAATCAAGACTTTCTTCTTCACAGGGAAAAATAATTCTTTTTATAGGGTCTTCTGTATCCTCCCAGTTTATTAGGTTCAAATAATAATCATTTGCCTTGAAAGGAAAGTCTTTGCATATTGCATTTAAGTTATTCAATTTTTCCTGAGAAAATATTTTAATTTGTGATAATTTTTCCAGAGTATTATGATATTTCAATTCTTTAATCCTCACCGATTCGCTGTTATTTATATTATAAATTTTTAATCAATGCTTAAATGGGCTTATACCATATATTCATGCTCTCTAAATCCCCACATATGTTTGTATTATTAATCAATGTCCCTGCGAAAGAATATCCGCTTGTTGCAAAGCATATATTCATTCCGAAAGAAAGTGCCCTTGCGATTGTATAAGATGTTTTTATGCCCTGAGTTTTTGCAGACAGTTCCATCTCTTTAAGTAAAAAATTCGCAAATCCGTTTCCACGATATTCCGGCAAAACTGCAAAATCTGTCATTTCAGCATTTTGAGCATCCAAATCTTTTTCTGATGATGAAACGGCAATTAAATTGTTATCTTCCCATATTCCAAAATATTCTGTATTTTCGGTCATTGTTTGTTTAATATAATCAGGATCTTGTATAGGAAAAGGATAAGTTTTAAATACTTTTTTATAAATATCAGCCATTTGAGAAGAATCTTCCTGATTTGCTCGCCTGAAACAAAATCCTTCTTTTAAATCGAATATTACTTCACTTTTTTTAGCTTTTTCTAAGCAAACTTTTAAAATATTTGAAATTTCTTCTTTGTTTTTGTTGTTTTTTCTTTCAGAGTAAAAATACTTTGCCATAAAAACTCCGGCTTCTTTTTCTGCGAAAAAGTCTGGAATGTAAGCTTCCGTTGTATATCCATAATTTGTAAACAATTCCTTAACGCTATAAGGGATTTTAGCAAAAATTTTTGTGTATTTATGCTTATATGCAAGAAGATTTAATTCAACAAGAAGTTCTGAAGTTTCATCCTTGCAAAGCTTCATCAGGTAAATCCTGTCGTTATTTTCTCCGTGCTGTATGACAGAATTGCCGATTTTTGCTATAACATCACTCATCTTTTCTCTATTCTTTCTGTGCCGTCAGGAGTTAAAGAAATAGAGTCATTACAGTCATCCAACAATTTTTTAATTCCGACAGGCTCTACTTTTTCAGGGGATTCCATTTTGAGATACAGATTGCAATTATCACAATCTAAATCACAATTATTATTCTCATAATTGTCAGGTTCTTTATAAGTTGTAATAACCCCTTCAAAGTTTCTTAAAATAACTTTATTATTTGACCAGGAAACAAGATAATTTGGCATAACAGGAATTTTACCGCCGCCACCGGGTGCGTCCACAACATAAGTCGGGATTGAAAAACCGCTCGTGTGTCCTCTTAAGCCTTCTATAATTTCGATGCCTTTTCCCACAGGTGTTCTAAAGTGAGACAATCCCATAGAAAGGTCGCATTGATATAAATAATAAGGTCTAACCCTATTTTGTGTGAGTTTTCTCACAAGCTTTTTCATAATATGAGTACAGTCATTGACTCCGGCTAGGAGTACAGATTGATTTCCGAGAGGAATGCCTGCATCTGCAAGCTTTCTTAAAGCTTCTATAGAATCAGGTACAATTTCTCTGGGGTGATTAAAATGAGTGTTTATCCAAATCGGTTTATGTTTTTTCAGCATTTTTATCAAATCATCTGTTATCCGAAACGGGAGAACTACAGGTGTTCTGGTTCCTATTCTGATAATTTCGACATGGGGAATATTCTCAAGTTCTGTTAATATCCAATCCAAATATTCATCAGGAAGCATAAAAGGATCCCCGCCTGATAAAAGAACATCTCTCACAACAGGTGTTTTTCTAATATATTCAATGCCTTCCATTATTTCTTCTTTTGTCGGAATAAAGTCTACATCACCGACTTTTCTTTTCCTTGTGCAGTGTCTACAATACATTGCACATCTATTACTGACATGAAAAAGTACCCTGTCGGGATAGCGGTGTGTAATTCCTGTGATGGGGCTGTCTTTATCTTCTCCAAGCGGGTCAAGCAAGTCGGATTGATCTATATTCATTTCTTCAATCGAAGGAAAAGCTTGCCTGAAAATAGGATCATTCGAGTAATTATCAGCTTCAATTAATGATAAATAATAGGGTGTAATCGACATAGGAAATCGTTCGATTGTTTTTTGAAGTTTCATTTTTTCTTCAAGGGGGAATTTTATTCCCAGTTTTTTTTCAAAAGTTTCAATATCCCTAATGGAGTGTTTTATTTGCCATTTCCAGTCTGTCCAAAAGTCTTCGGCAATGGATGAATTCAAAAAATTTGTTATTTTGCTGATATTTTTCACAACCGTAAGAGAATTTTCGCTCTGTAATTTCATAAGCGGTTCCTTTATATTTGTAAGAATTTGAAAAATTATTTATCTGATTTAGTTTATCAACGTGTCCAATCACAACAATTTTGTTTAATAAATAAACTTCTTTCGGTTGGTTTTTCGTGTTTTTGAGGTTTTTTATTATTTTTATTAAATAATTTTTAGAAACATGTTATTAAATAAGTTTTCATAACTGTCATTTAACCTCTTTTTCTAATCGTCTTTGTATATATAAAAAGTACCCTGTTATTAATATTTAAAAAGCAGGATTTTATAAAAGGCAGAAATGTTTTGCAAAATTCAATCATAAGCATTTAATAAAACTAACAACTTTATAATATCATACAAGTTGTTAGTTTTCAAGGGTAAGCAAAAATTCCCACAAACCAAAGATAAACTGTTTATTTTAAATAATATATTCCTTAATGGCTAATCAGGGCTATTTTCTATAAAGTTTTCAACCCGCATATACACATTATCATTGCCCACAAATATTATATTCTCACCTTCTTCAAAGGCAAAATAAGGTCCCGGTGAAACTATAATTTCTTTACCCTTTTTTACTCCTAAAATAGTAGCGCCGGTATTTTGCCAAAATTTAACTTCAGAAATCATTTTACCGATTATCCAACTGCCTTTTTCAATTTGATATTCATGCTGTTGAATTATTTTGCTTGTTTTAAATATAAAAGACTGCTCTAAAATTAAATCAATTTTTTCTTGTATTTCATCATTTATTTTATTTCTTCCGGATATAAGTTTATTAAGATCTGATCTTAAATAATCAATATTTTCTTTCGATGAAAATTTACTGAGAAACTCAAGTGCCTTTTCTTTTGATTTTATTATTACTCCACTGTTATGAAGAACTTCTACAACTTCCATATCAGACAATAAAGCCATTGCCCTTCTTATAGTTTCGGGAGAAACGTTATATTCACCTGCAAGGGTTGATCTTCCTTTGATTTTTTGATTTTCTTTAAAATCTTCACTAACAATTCTATTTGCGACATCTATAGATATTCGTACATATCTTGGATGTTGTTCATGGTTTGACAAACTTTTCTCCTGTTTATAAGTTTTTTCTTTTAATCAAAAAGCATTATTTGTTAATATTATTAGAGTTTAAATCTATTTTGTAAAGAGAAATTTTTATTGCGATTTTGATTGTAAATTTTTTAAAACATTCATAAATTTTTTAGCAATTAAATTTTATCAGGAGAGTTCATAGAATTGAAAGATAAAAACCAATAAATAATTTTATGGAGTTAGCGGATAAAATGAGCTTTATTCCGAAAATAAATTTCAACATCGAAAGTTTTTACAAAAAAAATAACGATTTTGATAAACCAATAAATAAAATTGCATTTTCAGGTCATTCTAAGCAAGATGACAAAATTAATGTATCTTCGCAAAATACTCAACAAGCTTATTATCCTTATATTCCCAAAACTGGTCGTGTAAAAGAAACTCAAATATCGATTCAGCTTCAGGAAGAAATGAGATCGGCTATAAGAAATATTTACGGCAAAAATAAAGAAGAAGAAGTTTTTGAAAATGTTTTAAAAATTGTAAAATCAGCTCGAGCTGAAAGAAGTTTCGAATTAAAAAAAGAAGATTATTCCAGACCTGCAGATTGGTATAAAAAAGAAGTAATTTACATGTTTTACCCTGATCAATTTGGGGTTAATGGAAAAAATAAACCTAATCAATTCAAAGATTTGCCCAAAATGTTTGACTATATTAAAGACTTTGGAGCAACGACTTTGTATATTACACCATTTTTTGACTCCCCTATGGGAGATGGTGGTTTTGATGTAAGCAATTTAAAAGATGTAAGAAAGGATTTAGGCGGAATATCGCAGTTTGATAAATTTTTGACAAAAGCAAGAAATAAAGGACTTAAAATACAGGCGGATCTTGTGCTAAATCACGTATCAGACCAGCATGACTGGTTTACAAAAGCACTGTCAGGTGATAAAAAATATTTGGATTATTTTATCCATACTGACAAACTTCCTGAATTTAAAAGATACACAGATAAACAAAAGGGTGTTGTTGTTGATTATCAGGAAGGAAAAGCTCAATCTAAAAGAAGATTAATGTTCCCAACAGCTTCTGAACATCATTATGAAAAACATATGGTCAATGGAAAAAAAGAATACTTTTATCATACTTTTTATCCATTCCAGCCTGATTTGAACTGGAAAAACCCGGAATTAATGTATGAGGTTCTTGATACTTGCAAGTTCTGGGCAAATAAAGGCATAGATGTATTCAGGCTAGATGCTTTGCCATTCTATGTAAAAGAAAAAGGTACTAGTGGTGAAAATCTTAAAAAAACACATGAAATTGTAAAATTAGTGAGTTCTTTCATACAAGCAACAGCACCACGCTCTATTTTAATCGCCGAAGCTTGCATGTGGCCTAAGGATATAAGACCTTATTTTGGCGAAGACAGAATAGTTCAAATTTCAAAGAATAAAGAAATAGAAAGAACAAATAAAATGCAGATGGCATATAACTTCCCTTATATGCCTGCAATGTGGTCAAGTGTTTTAACTGAAGATGCCGGACATTTTTGGAAGGCTTATAACAAAACACCGGAAATCCCTGAATCTGCGGCATGGTCAATATTTTCAAGATGTCATGATGAATTGACTCTTGAAATGGTTGATATAAAAACAAGAAAAAATATTTATGACAAACTTGTTCCCAAAGGAGCCAAATTCAGAGAAGGACTTGGTGTTGGAGGCAGGTTAGCAAATTTTTTAGATAATGACCCCAAAAAAATCGGTCTGTTAAATTCTGTCATGTTCTCACTTCCAGGTGTACCTGTTGTTTATTATGGCGATGAAATAGGAGCTAACAATAATTGGGATTATGCAAAAGAATGCGCAAAAAATCGCCAAGGGTTTAAATTAAAAAATGATTCTGCTCAAGAACCGCTAGATGAATCAAAAATTGTTGAATCCGAATTTTTTGATTCCAGAGAAATTAACCGTGGACCTATTAATAGTAAAGATTTTTATAAAATAGCTAATGATAGTCAAAATCCTAAGCATGAAATTTATGAAAATATTAAAAACCTGATAAATGTTAGGAAACAAAATCCCGCGATGACTGATGGGAAGCTGATTAAAGTAGATACGAGTAAAAATAATGTATTTTCTTTTAT
>MFRJ01000089.1:17267-19362 GCA_001784535.1 Candidatus Melainabacteria bacterium GWA2_34_9 | reverse complement strand
AAAAAATGCGGACAAAAGAGTTTTCTCTTGAAGATTTTATGAAAATGCAGCAGCAAATGAAAGCTATGGGCTCAATAGACCAGATTTTAGGTATGCTTCCGATTCCGGGAATTTCCAAAAACGACAGGGAACAAATTGCTCATGCAGGAGAAGGTCAGCTTAAAAAAATTGAGGCTATGGTTAGCAGCATGACCATAAAAGAAAGACAAAAACCTGAAATTCTAAACGCTAACAGACGAAGAAGAATTGCTACAGGTAGCGGAGTTCAGGTTGCCGACCTTAACAGGTTTTTAAAAGAATTTGAAAAAATGAAAATAATGATGAAAAAGATGGCCGATGTTGCAAAAACAGGTAAAATGCCTTTTGGTATGAAAAACCCTCAAGCAATGATGAAAAACATGCAAAATAAAGGCGGAAACTTCCCGAGATTTTAAACTCCTTGATTTTCAGGTCTAAAACCAGCTCTTTTCATGGATTTTTGAACAATTTCATTTTTATTAACTAATTTATGAATTAATCCTGAACTGTTGGAATTAAGCATAAGCAGCATACTTCCTATATCAATGCCTAACGCCTCAGAAGTTTTCCAGCCGGATCTGACGTTATATGCATTACAAAGACCATACTTTTCTTTATCTAAATTTTGATTCTTTATATATTTAAGTGCTTTTAATGTTTCTTTTTCAGCTAAAGGTAAACATGCTAGGATGGCTGGCGGAGCAATAGTTCCATCATGAGCCGGATATTGTTCTGTTCCTGCTGCCTGATAAGCTTGATATCCATTAGGACCGTCGCATGCTGTAATTCCAAATACACCTTCAGGATATCCATGATCTTTGCAGTATTTTACTTGCATTTTTACGGCATTTTGTGAAGCTTTCCAAAAATTATCGCCATTTTTATCAACTTTATCTTTCAAATCTATCAATCCATGAGGATAAAAGTATGTGAATAAAGGTAAACAAACAAAACTCTTTAATCCGTCCTGTTCCCATTTTTTGTCACGATTCCATCCTTTTGACCACATTTCATCAGGTACTTGATTAGATCCTAAACCAAGAAGCATTACTAATATTCCTTCAGAATACTCATCCCATTTGTGTGGAATAAATTCTCTTTTTCCATCTTTAACATGAAATCCTAAATTAAATGCAAGTTGGTCTGGTTTTTGATTATCTTGAGTTAGCATCATTTTAAAATCTATTTTGTTGTACATTTTATTAACTTGCTTTTTAACATCTCCACCAAAATATTCTGCAGCTGCAAAAGCATTAAAGAAAAATATTGCAGTATCAATCGAGGAAATTTCAGTGTTTTTATATGTTTTGCCTGTTTCAGCATCTATAAAATGTGCTAACCAGCCGCCATTTATTTTAGGTGTATTTTCGTCTATAAACGTAAGAGTTTGCATTACTTTTTCTTTTGCTTGTTTTTTAGGCAGCATATTTTTTTCAGAAGCTAATATCATTGCTGTAAGACCATAACCCGTGGATGCAACACTGCACATTTCAGCTGATCTATCGGTTGGATGAGTATTTGAATTAGGAGCTCTATCTAAAACAAGACCGTTGGGTAAGCTATTATCCAAGAAAAATTTAATACTTTGCCTTTCTATTCGAGCTATATCTTTATTCAAATTAATTCTTTCAACAGGAGTTAATTTTGTTTCTTCTGTTTTTGCGCTTTTATTTGCAGTAAATGAAACCGTATCTTGATGTAAATTTTTGCTATATACAAAACTAGGGAAATTCCTGCTTTGTAATTCGAAATTCCCTTCAGTCTTTAGATTTGTTTGTAATTTTAATGGTTGTATTAATCCTATTAACATAATTTCTTTCAGTAAAATTTATTAAATTGCTGCATAAATCATGTAAGTCATGTAAAAATAAAAATTGCTATTTATTAAATAGCAATTTTATAATTCTTTATGATTTTAGACTAAATATAAAAAGTTCTTTTAAACAAGTCTCCAGTAAGTTTGATTTTCTATAATATCTTTGGATTTTACAACTGCAAAAGCTGACACTTTCTCGAAAAGCAGGGTGTTAATCATACTTTCTTTCAGCGCTGTCAGCATTTTTTCAGGAATATTAGA
>MFRJ01000089.1:345-17231 GCA_001784535.1 Candidatus Melainabacteria bacterium GWA2_34_9 | reverse complement strand
ACGCATAATCTCATATCTCCCCTCAGAATCATAATATTAAAAATTTATCAGTTATTATTTATCTGGGCAAATATGTAAAGAAGTCATAAAAACAAAAGATGCAGTATTAAGTGCATCTTTTGTTTAATTTATATTGTAATTCTAGTTAAGAGGGATGTCTAAAGCATCTTTCAAGATAACTTCAATTACATCACCGGGGTTAATTCTTACATTGTCGCCTTTTTTAAATAAAGCAACGGTTGATTTAACTACAAAAATCCCTGCACCACCTGCAACTCCAACGCCAAACCCAAGAGGAGCAGTCAAAATTACAGGATATCCATTCCAAAAAGTTTTTCCTTTGTCAAAGCCGTAACCTGTTGCGCTGATTAAAAAATCATTGCCATGGTCAATGTTTTTGCCTAATGCATTAAGATATCCGCCGCCTGCTGAAAGGACACCAGTGTTGGTATCTAAATACTTTGCGTTAGTAATTTTAACATTCAAAGGAATTTGTTTGCCCATTGGTGTAACAATATGATCAAAAGTCAGATTTAACTTGCCGCCTCTGCTAAGATAAAAGTTTTTCTTTACATCACCGGCTCTTCCTCTGACAATAGTTCCTGCGGGTATAATTACTTTTGTGCCAATATTTATATCTTCAATTAAAGTAGCATTGAAAGCATCACCTAATGTATTGTTGTATGAATTGACAGCTTTTTCCATTCTTAATTTAAGTGTTGTGCCGGCAGGAACTCTTTCAGATTTAATATCTGCCTGCATAAGATTTGATAAATTATTTGCTGCAAAGTTAACAGTTCCGGGCTCGTTAGAAGGCATAATTTGAGCAATGCTTATATTTCCGACAATCAGCGATAAACCAAGAGATAATGCTAATAATTTTTTAAATTGTTTCATATTCCGCTCCCAATATTTTCAAATTACTTACTTTATATAATTATTTTTTTCATTAAATACAAGAAAAACATAACACTTATTTTAAATAGATTTTTACTTTTTAGCAAATTGTTAACAAATGTAAATAAAATTTCTTGTTTTGACTTTGGGAACAATAATTTTTGTTTATATAAATAAGAGGAGTATTAAAAAGAATTTCAAACTGAATATTTTATTATGGGGTCTTAATACTAGATAAATAGGAGGATATGCAATGGGTATTGCTGCTAGTCAAGCACGTTTAATGATGGTTTCGCGTTATCAAAGCGATTTGGAATTTGCAATGCAGATGATTTCTCAAAAGAGAACAGTTTTAGCTTATCAGGCACAATCAGCAGCTGAAAATTATCCTGAATTGGCAGCTCAATATCACACATTAGATAAAAAACTTGAAGCTGAAATGAAAACTCTTGAAACTCAACATAAAATGGTTTCTACAGAATATGATTCTGTTAAGAAAACACTTGATGACAACGTATCAAGATCAATGAAATATATGACATAGTTGTCTTAAAAAATAAAGTATTAACAAAAACACCTGATTTAATAAAAAATCAGGTGTTTTTTATTAAAATATTTGGCAGTGATAAAAGGAAAAGTGATTTTTTATAACCTACCCCGCTTTTATTTATCACTTTAAAAAATATCACTGCCATATGTGTTAACAGTTGAAAGCCAAGGGGGTAGAGCTTATCGGGTTTTATTTATTTGAATTGTAACAAAAGATTAAGTCAATTTAAGCAAATTTAGCACTTTTTAGAAGTATTTCTTTTTTATATATATAAGAAACACAAAACACATACAAAACACACACACAATAAGAAAATAGCTTTATAGAATTATTCACAAGGAGGATTTATTATGGGTATTGCAGCATCACAAGCCAGATTAATGATGATTGTCGGCTACAAAAGTGATTTAGAATTCGCAATGCAAATGATCGCACAGAAAAGAACAGTACTTGCTTATCAAGCACAAGCAGCAGCGGAAAATTATCCTGAATTGGCAGCTCAATATCACGTACTGGACAAAAAACTTGACGCTGAAATGAAAACTTTAGAAACACAACAAAAAATGGTTTCAACAGAATATGATTCAGTTAAGAAGATTCTTGATGATAATATTACAAAATCAATGAAATACCTGTCATAACTAATTCTTAAATAAAATATAACGAATTATTTATAAAAAACGCATTCTACAAAGAATGCGTTTTCTGTTTTTAATGCGGAAATTATTGTAATGGTGTATTTATGACTGATGTTATTTGGGAAATATGGCAGTGATAAAAAGAAAAGTGATTTTTTATCACCCCCTTACCCCGCTTTTATTTAGCACTTTAAAAATATCACTGCCGGAAATATTAATCGTCAAAATCTATCCTTATATGAATTGTCATGCTGAACTTGTTTCAGCCTCTATACATTTTGGAATTAAAGCTTAAAATTGTTTGAGGTACAGATCCCGAATCAAGTTCGGGATGACATTTTAATACTAAAGTAATTGAAAAATGTTTTATTATTTAATTATAGTTTTAATAAGTATTGGGGCAGCATTTTTTTCAGGGTTGCTAGGGATTGGCGGAGGAATTATATTAATTCCTTCATATCTTTATTTGCTTCCTCTTTTGGGATTTGATCATTTTTCAGTTAATGCAATCACGGGAATTGCTGCAACACAGGCAATGGCAGGCGGTTTTTTTGCTTTTAAAAATCACAGCAAATTTGAAGCCGTTAATAAAAAAGTTGCAAATAAAGTTGCTTTATTCGCAATACCGGGAGCTATTGCAGGTACAGTTGTTTCAAAATATTTATCAGGAAAACAATTATTATTTGTATATCTTGTTATTTTAACTCTCGCAGGTTTAAGTGTTTTACTTCCTGAATCTGTCATACGAGAAGAAAATTCTACATACAAGCTTAAAAATCCAATATTGGTAAATTTTATTATTTTTGTCAGCACTTCTATTTCCTCTGCAATGGGATTTGGTGGTGCGGTGAATTTTATACCGATATTAAATCATTTTTATAAATTGCCAATAAAATCATCCATAAGCACTGTAACTTATTTAATAGTTATTACAACTCTTGTTACGTTTTTAGGAAAATTGTTTTTAGGGTTGGTGCCTTTTAAATTAATTCTGCTAATAGTTGTGGGTTCAGCTGTGGGAGCATGGTTCGGTACAAAAATCAGCAGAGCATTGTCTTCGCATGTTTTGAAAATAATCTTATTCCTTGTTGTGCTAATAATATGGATAAGGATATTTATTACTTACATTAACTAAATTCTTCTTTTTTTTTGAATAAATATTCCAGTTTTTTTGTATCAGCTTTTGTATTTTTATTTATTTCATTGATGATTGTATTTTGTAATATATTCATTTTTTCGAGTTTTTGTTTTTCTTTATAGCCGGGTATTCTTTCAAATATTTTTTTAAATAGTGGCTTTGAAAAAATATAGGCTTTAAAATTATTAATGCTTTCCGTTATCTTAATTCCTGCATCCGAAATAACATCAGCAAGCATGTAAATAAAACCTAATTTTCTGTATTGGGATTTATATGAATGTATTTCTTTATTGAGCTGATTTTTCTTTTTTTCAAGCAGTTCTTCTCTTGATGCTTCTTCAATTTCAAGAATTTTAGAAATTTTAATTTCATCATCAATTTTTTTTAATCTTTTTTCGGCTCTTTCAAGCTGTAATTCCAGTCTTAATGAGTCTGTCGGCAAAAATTTAATCATGTTTCTGTTAAGCATGTTTGAATCCAGGTCATTGAATTCGATTGATTCATCGTCAAAAAGATTATTTTGACCGGAGAATAAAAGGGATTTCTTTCTGGATGGAGCTTTAACAGAAAGTTTTTGGTTTTGCGGTCTGTACATGAATTTGCCGGAACTCTGGGCAATATTTTTTATATGGCTATCATCGTTGAGTTTCACCGCAAACCTCTTTTTGTAAAAAATAAGTACTTAACTAAATAATAATAAAGTTACTCCAGAAAAAGATCATGTTTAAGTTGTATAAAACCGACGATAATAATATTGGTATTAGCTTTAAATAAATATTTCGATCTGCATTTCGCAATTTGCACAATCAAATTTAAGTTCGTATTTCTGATTATTTTCTTCATAAATATAAAAAGGTTCTGTGAACTCTTTGGTTTTAGTTTGCTTCGGACAAAGATTGAGCTGGTGTTTCAAGCAATATTTTGTTTTCATAACATTTTTTCCGCGCATATTTATTCCTGACTCCGCAGCAGGCTCAATTTCTTCAACCCCGTGCCGTTTATAAAATTCTTCCGCGTATTTATTCAGAACATTTCCTGTGTAATCAAGCTTTTTGTCAGGATAAGGAAAATTGTTTTTTTCTATTTTGATTATTTGCGGTGTATATGACTTTAATTTTTCTTCTTCAAGCTTTTGTATGAGCTGCCTTCTGGTTTCGTTAATTTCTTTTACAGGAATAAAATAAGCTTCTTTAAGATTGATTTCAACAGAATTAGCGTAAAAATCAGTTTCACCTAATTTCAAAAATTGTTTTTCTAAAGTTTCCAAAGCTTTTTCTTTGTTTTGAGCTAATTCAAAAGAATTTTTTAAGTTAATTTGGGCTTTAATCCCGTCTTCATCAATTGCCACAAAAATTAATGAGTCATTTTCCTGAGATAAATAAAGATTCACGCCGATTTTTCTTTCAATTTTTGAGTTTTTAAGAATTTTCAAAAACTCATGATCAAGATTTCGATAAATAAAAGTATTTTCCTGAATTCCTTTCATTTCATCGGGGAAAATATTATTTCCCATGACTTTATTAATTATTGTTCCCTGAAGTTCCGTGTCTTTGTCAAAAAAGCATATACCATCAGCGTTATTTAGTTTCACATTTCCGGAAACACTAAAAGAATTGTTTTGAACGAAATTTACTTTTCCGATTTCTTCTCCAATTGATTTTGGCGTTTTTATAGAGGCAATTTTTGAAGCTGTTCCATTGAGGAAATATTCAGAATACCCTCTGTTGAAAGTTTTATTAGGGTTTGGCGAAAAGCTTATAAGACTTTTTCCTCCGGAACTTTTTTCAAGTCCGTTATTATCAAGAATAATATCAAGCTTTTGTCTGTAATAACTTACTATATTTTTAATATAACTGATATCTTTGAGTCTGCCTTCGATTTTAAACGATGAAATTCCTGCATTTATAAGATTCTCAAGATGATTAGAAAGATTTAAATCTTTAAGAGAAAGCAAATATTTATCTTCAGAAATAATTTTATTTTCAGAATCCGCTAAAGTGTATTTTTTCCGGCATGGTTGAGCGCATTCGCCTCTGTTACCGCTTCTTCCTCCGATTGCATAACTCATATAGCATTGCCCGCTGTAGCAAACACACAACGCCCCGTGAACAAAAAATTCAAGGTCAACTTTTGTTTTGGCTTTAATTTCTTTAATCTTCTCCAGAGAAAGTTCTCTGGCTAAAATTACCCGCTGAAAGCCCACTTTTTCGAGGAATTTGACTTTTTCGGGAGTTGTATTGTTTGCTTGAGTGCTTGCAAATAATGGTATAGGCGGCAAATCAAGTTCTAGTAGTCCCATATCTTGAACTATAATTGCATCAGCGTCAATTTGATAAAGTTTTTGGATTAAATTATAGGCATACGGAATTTCTTTATCTTTAAAAAGTGTATTTATTGTTATATAGATTTTTGCTCGGTATTTATGGGCGAATTTAATTAGCTGTTCTATGTCTTCCATCGAATTCCCAGCAGCGCTTCTTGCTCCGAATCTTTCAGCGGCAATATAAACAGCATCAGCTCCGCATTTTATAGCGGAAATGCCGGATTCAAGATTTTTCGCAGGTGCGAGAAGTTCGATTTGTTTCATGTTTATTAACCTTTCAATAAAAACATTATCTTATAAATATCTAATTAGGGCTTTAAAATCTAAATGTAGATATTTATATTTAAAATATGAAAAAATCTGTTTGTGATATCGAAAAATATAAAGAATTAGACAAAAAATATAAAATAATTGTTTTCGACTGGGATGGAACGGCTGTTCATACTAGAAATGATGATATCCCAGAGCTTATAACAGCTCTCGAAAGTCTTCTTGAGCAGGGAATTTTTATAGCAGTCGTAACAGGAACAAATTTTGGAAATATAGATAAACAATTTTCTTCGCATATAAGGGGACTTTACAAAAAAAATCTGTTTATTTGTACGAATAGAGGTTCAGAAGTTTTTGGATTTGATGAAAAGTCTCAGCCTGTTTTGTTATTTCGTAAAAATATAGATGAAAAAACGAACAAACTTCTCGATAAAATTGCAGAAAAGACAAAAAATGATATTGAATCAGAAGCTCCTGTAAAACTTAATATAATTTATGAACGGCTCAATCGCAGAAAGCTTGATTTAATACCTGAATGGGAGAATCCTTTGAAATCAGAAATAGATAAATTAATTATTGAAACAGAAAATAAATTAACAAATGCAGGCTTTAAGGAAGGAATAAAAGGCGCATTTGATTTGATGGAAAATAATGCACGTCTTTTGGGAATGAAAGATGCACGGATTACAAGTGATGTGAAACATATAGAAGTCGGCGTGTCTGACAAATCAGATTCAATTAAATGGATTTTAAAAAATATCGCGAGTTTAAATAAAATTCAAGATAAGGAAATATTGGTTATCGGCGATGAATTTGGTCCTATTTCTGGGTTTGACGGAAGTGATTACAAAATGGTTGTTAAAAATCATAATGATATTGTATATTTTTCAGTAGGCAAAGAGCCTAATGGACTACCATCAAGGGCAAAGCACCTTGGTGGCGGACCTGAATGTTTTTTAAAAATTATAATAAATCAAATAAAAATAGTATAAACATTTTATTTGTTTGTATTATAATAATAGTATAAATCGTGAACATTATCACGATTGAAACGTCTAAAAAACTGTAATCTTTTAGATGTACGAATGGTAATTGAAATTTAGTTTATGGTGAAAAGAATGTCGAATTGTACAAGTTGTAACTGCAATTGCAGTAAAAATTTACCTGAAGACCTTGTCAAAATCTTTGAAAAATACGCAAAGAAAAGAGAAAATGTAATTCCTTTGCTTCAGGATGTCCAGGAAAAATATGGTTATCTTAGTAAAGAAAACCTGATAAGCATTTCTGAGTACTTAAATGTACCAACTAGTAATGTTTATGGCGTAGCAACATTTTATAATCAGTTTAGATTAGTACCTTTAGGCAAACACATAATCAGAGTTTGCAGAGGAACCGCCTGCCATGTAAAAGGATCTCTCAAGATTCTTGAAAAACTTGAGTCAGAATTAAAAATTAAAGCCGGTGAAACAACTGAAGATGGATTGTTCTCTCTTGAAACAGTTGCATGTGTTGGAGCTTGTTCAATTGCTCCGGTAATTACAATCGATGAAGAGTTTTACGGTAGATTACAGGCAAAAGATGTTACGGCTTTAGTTGAAAAATATGAAAAATCCAATTAGCCTTCTCTGTCATTCTGAGGCTTTAGCCCGAAGAATCTGTCTAATAGACAATTGTAAACTTTTATTCCAGGTGGAATAGATCCTTCGCTTCGCTCAGGATGACAAACAAGATAAAAAATGTATTATTTAAGAGGATTCGAATAAAATGAGTGATAGAACTAAAATTTATGTTGGAATGGGAACATGCGGGCTTGCGGCTGGTGCAAAGTCTGTTTATGAAGCCATTTCTACTACATTAAAAAACTTAAAAATAGACGCCGAAATAATTCCTACAGGATGCGTAGGATATTGTAAAAGAGAAATAATAGTTGACATCGCAAAACAGGGTTATCCTAAATTATCTTATGGGGATGTTACTGTGGCAGATGTTGAAGGTTTATTAAAATCTGTTCTTGTTGATAACATCAATAATCACAAGTTAATTATCGGAAAATATCCGACAACTGAAGTAATAAGCAAGGACGATCTCGATGAAGTTCCTGCAATAAACGAATTACCGTTTTTCAAAAAACAAAGAAGACTTGTTCTTAAAAATTGCGGACATATTAACCCTGAATCATTACAGGATTATCTTGCAGCTGAAGGATACGAAGGATTAAAAAAAGCTTTTGCAGCAGGACCTCTTGGAGTAATTGATGAAGTTAAAAAATCCGGCTTAAGAGGAAGAGGCGGCGGCGGATTCCCTACAGGAATGAAATGGGAATTCGGAAATAAAAGCGTGCCTAAAGATCCTAATAACCAGAAAAAATATATGATATGCAATGCGGATGAAGGTGATCCGGGTGCATTTATGGACAGAAGTGTTCTGGAAGGCGATCCATTTTCACTTTTGGAAGGTATGACTATAGCAGCTTATGCTATTGGCGCTAGCTACGGATATATTTATGTGAGAGCAGAATATCCGCTTGCTATTGAAAGACTTGAAAACGCAATAAAACTTGCTAAAGAAAATAATTTGCTCGGAGAAAATATTCTCGGCAGCGGATTTAATCTTGAATTAAAAATAAAAAAAGGTGCAGGCGCTTTTGTTTGTGGAGAAGAAACAGCATTAATAGGCTCTATCGAAGGAAGAAGAGGGATGCCAAATCCGCGTCCTCCATTCCCTACAGAAAGCGGTGCGTTTGGCTGTCCTACAGTAATTAATAACGTAGAAACACTTGCAAATGTCCCCGGTCTTTTAAGACATGGCGGTGACTGGTTTGCAAGCGTCGGCACAGATTCTTCCAAAGGTACAAAAGTATTTGCATTAACAGGAAAAATCAATAATGCCGGTCTTGTTGAAGTACCAATGGGAATTTCTTTGAGAGAAATCATCTATGAAATCGGCAACGGAATTATTGATGATAAAAAATATAAATCAGTACAAATAGGCGGTCCTTCAGGCGGATGTATTTCTGAAGAAAACCTCGATATCAAAATCGACTACGAATCATTAAAAACAGTCGGCGCAATGATGGGTTCCGGTGGTCTTGTTGTTATGGACGAAGGAACTTGCATGGTTGACGTGGCAAAATATTTCGTGGAATTTTGCACAAAGGAATCCTGCGGAAAATGTACTCCATGTCGCGAAGGCACTATGAGAATGTTCGAAATTCTTGAGAAAATTACCACCAAAGAAGTTGATAAACAGGAAAAAATTGATTCTGTTAAGCATTTAGAACATCTTGCAGGTGTTATAAGAGATACATCGCTTTGTGGGCTTGGTCAAACAGCTCCAAATCCTGTACTTAGCACATTAAGATATTTTAAAAATGAATATGACGCACATATTTATGATGAAAAGTGCCCGTCAGCTCACTGCAAAAGTCTTATTAGTTACGAAATAAATGAAAGTAAATGTATAGGATGCGGTATTTGTAAAGCAAAATGCCCGACCAGTGCAATTGTTGGGGAAAGAAAATCTCCTCATAAAATTCAGACAGCCGTCTGTGTAAAATGTGATCAATGCGTACAGCTTTGTCCTGTCAAAGCAATTGCAGCTAAGTAGAAGAGGGAAATTTTAGCTATGGAAACATTAAATATAGTAGATCAAAAAGTTAATATAAATATTAACGGAGATAATGTAAGTGTATCGAAAGGTACCACAATTCTTGAAGCTGCTAATCAGTCAGGAATAAATATCCCGACTTTATGTCATTTAAAAAAATGCACACCGACAGGCGCTTGCAGAATTTGTGTTGTAGAAGTAGAAGGCGCAAGAACTCTCGTTGCTTCCTGCACAAACCCTGTTGCAGAAGGAATGAAAATCAAGACACACTCTAACAGAGTTATTGATGCAAGAAAAACAATTCTTGAATTAATGATAGCAAACCACCCTATGGATTGCTTAAAATGCGACAGAAGCGGTTTTTGCTCACTTCAAAGTCTTTCCGAAGAGTATGGAATTACTGAAGTTCCTTATCAAGGAAAGAAAAGACATAACCCGATTGATTTATCATCACCTTCTATCGTAAGAGATGCTGATAAATGTATTCTTTGCGGAAAATGCGTGAAAGTTTGCGAACAAATTCAAACCGTAAATGCAATTGAGTTTACAAAAAGAGGATTTGAAAGTGTTGTAGCTCCTTCTTTTGATTGTTCCCTTGGCGAATCCAATTGTATAAACTGCGGACAGTGCATAATGGTTTGTCCTACAGGAGCGTTAACAGAAAAAGGCGCTATAGAAGATGTAAGAGCAGCTTTAAAAGATCCTGCAAAAGTTGTTGTAGTCCAACCTGCTCCTGCTATAAGAGTCACCATAGGTGAGGCTATGGGAATGGAACCGGGCGCAATTTCTACGGGAAAAATGGTTACAGCCCTTAAAAAACTCGGATTTAATCAGGTTTTTGATACAGATTTCGCAGCTGATTTGACAATTATGGAAGAAGGAAGTGAGCTTGTTCACAGAGTAACAAACAACGGCGTTCTTCCTCTTATGTCTTCCTGTTCACCAGGATGGATAAAATTTGTCGAACATTTCTATCCGTCATTAATTCCGAATTTATCAACCTGTAAATCTCCTCATCAAATGCTTGGTGCTGTAATTAAGTCTTACTGGGCTAAAAAAGCAGGTGTTGACCCGAAAGATATATATGTTGTTTCAATAATGCCTTGTACCGCTAAAAAATTCGAAGCACAAAGACCCGAACTTGAAAATGACGGTTTAAGAGACGTTGACGCGGTTCTTACAACCAGAGAACTTACAAAATTATTCAAAACAAGCGGTATTAATTTCAGCAAGCTTGAAGAAACTGATTTTGACAGCCCTCTTGGCTTAGCTTCAGGTGCCGGTGATATATTTGCTGCTTCAGGCGGTGTAATGGAAGCTGCTTTAAGATCAGCATATTTTCTTATTACAGGCGAAGAGCTTGAAAATATAGACTTTACCGGAGTAAGAGGACTTGATGGTGTTAAAGAAGCAACAGTTAACGTAAAAGGTCTTGATGTAAAAATTGCTGTAGCAAGTTCTTTAGGTCAGGCTAGAAAATTAATGGATAAAGTGGTTTCCGGTGAAGCTGATTATCACTTTATAGAAATAATGACCTGCGCAGGCGGATGTATTGCAGGTGGCGGTCAGCCATTAAATACTGATATTGATAGAATTAAAGCAAGATTGAAAAGCATATATGCAATTGATGCAAAAAAAGAACTCAGAAAATCTCATAAAAATGCTGATGTTCAGAAACTTTATGAAGAATTCTTAGGAAAACCTCTTAGTGAAGTTTCCCATAAATTGCTTCATACACACTATCATCAAAGAGAATTGTCTTAGATCGATTGCCTCGTCGGCTCTTCGAGCTTCCTCGCAATGACGGTTGGAACAACAAAAAAACTTACTTCTTAAAGTAAGTTTTTTTGTTGAAAAAAGGCAATTTTTATTTTTTTTAAACTTATATATAGTGAGGCATTAAAGTGCCAAAATTTATAAAAAATTATCAGGAAGTAAATATAAAAATGCCGGAATTGATAATAAATAAATCTATAACAGCTCAACAACAGGGTTATCAAAATAATCCGAGTAATAATGCTGTTAAAAATTCCGGAAATATTTCCAAAGATAAGGAAAACCAACCAAATAATAATTCCGTTCTCGAAAAAATTCAAAGCTCTAATACAAACAGGGAGCTGTATTCAGCTTTTCTAATTCATAAAAAAAATCAATATATTGATAATATAAAAGATGAAAAGAATAAAAAAATTGTTTTATCAATAGCGGGTGGCGTAACTTTACTTCTTGGTGGAGCTGGTGTTATTCTTGGCAGAAAAAATCTGGTTCAGTTAAGAGGCAAGATTAATCAGAGTATTGAATTTATGCAAGGTTTAAAAGACAGCAGGCAGTTTGAAGTGTTAAGCAATGCAAAACTCTTTGTAACACAAGTTTTAAGTAATGCTTTAGGTTATCTGTTTACTTTTGATAAAGTAAAAGATTTTAGCCTTTTAAAAGGTTTTGAATCAATGGGCAAGCCAGGCAAAATGATTGTAAATGCCAGTAAAGGTTCTTTATGGATTACCGAAAAGACAACACTGACAGGATTGTATAAAGCATTTGAAATGAACGTGAATTCTATTGCTAAATATGTTAGAAAAGCACTAAAATCAACGAAAAGTTTTTCAAATGAGCAGGAAAAGCAACTTGCGCAAAGATTAAATGTTTTACTGAATGGAAATAAAGAAAGTAAAGGTCTTACACGGTTTGCGGATGACCTTATGGCCGGAATTAAAGAAAGAACCGGTAAATTAAAGAGCACAATTCAAGAAGAAAATATCGACCAATATAGAGAAAAATATTTTCCGAAGGACTTTAAATGGAGCGAATTTAAAAGGACTGCAAAAAATTGGAAAGAGTCTTTGTTTTCCGCAAACGAAAATAAGGATGTGTTAAGAGAAAATTGGTCTAAAACAGAAGAAATTTTGTTGTCTAATATTGATAAAACAGGCGCAAATAATGGAAAAATAAGAAATTTTGGACATGCCAGAGAACAAATAGATCTTCTGGCAAATGAAATGGATGAACTAAGCAGCAAAACCGTTTGCAGTGATGAGTTTAAAAATCTTACAAAACAGGTAAAAAGTTTAAATCAAACGATGAATAATTCAAAAAGCGCTACAAATCCTCTGGTTTTTGAAACAAGCGGAGAAAAATACGCCGGAAGAGTACTGGATCTTTCTGCAGGTGGTGGAATGTCAGAAATGCTGATCCCTCCAGTTGCAGGTGGATTGGTGGCGTATCATACCTTAAAAGACAGCATGCCTGAAGATAGAAAAGAAAAATTTATAAAAAGCGGCGGACCTGAGTTAATAGGAGGTCTTGCAGGCTGGATGGTGACTTCTAATCTCTTGGCTATAAGCGGTGCGACAGGTATGTTGGCAGGTTTAGTAACCGCCGGCATTATGAATATCGCGAGCAGAAGTTATTTAAGACATCTTGAGAAAAATCGACAAAAATCGACTCAAGTCAATTAACGTCTGATGTCATTGCGAGGAGAGCCGAAGGCTCGACGCGGCAATCTATACATTATTTAATATTCTCTTAGATTGCCACGCTCCCGTTGGTCGCTCGCAATGACAATTCAAAGTCAATCGTTAAATTTTAATAAATTTTCGATATTTATATTCAGTGCATTGGCAAGCTCTGTAATCTTTTTTAATGACATATTCTGATTACCGCACTCAATTTTGCTTATATGATTCCTGTTCACATCTAATATTGCAGCTAAATCTTCTTGAGAATAATCTTTTTTAATTCTCTCAAATTTTACATTTTTCCCAAATCTTTTTATGACTTCTTCGTAATTCATACTTATATGTTAGCAAAAGTTGACATATAACTACCACAAGTTTATAATGGATTTTATGCTCGCTTATAAGGTGTCATCGTGAAAGGAGAAAATAATGAGCGAAAATAAAACTTCAACTATAACAAATTTGCAAAAAGAAATTCTGATAGGGCATTTAGGAGATATGCACGGCAGATTAGAAACAATAATAGAAGAAACAAGTTATTTGCTGGCTAATTTTAAAGCTATGAAAATGATTATAGATAATACAACTGAAATCAGTATCAAAAATTATTAGAAATATTATAGTAAAATGTTTTTATGACAAGACCTTTTCAAGTTATATCGAAATATGCACCCGCAGGCGATCAGCCAAAAGCCATAAACGAGCTTTCAGCAGGGATAAAATTCGGCTATAAACATCAGACTTTGCTCGGAGTTACAGGCTCAGGCAAGACTTTTACCATGGCACATGTTATTCAGAATGTGCGAAAGCCAACTTTAATAATCGCCCATAACAAGACACTTGCGGCACAGCTTTATAATGAAATGTCTGAATTGCTTCCCAATAATGCGGTTGAGTATTTTGTAAGCTACTATGACTATTATCAGCCAGAAGCTTATATTCCTAGAACCGATACTTATATCGAGAAAACATCCAGTATTAACGATGAAATTGACCGCTTGCGCCACAGCACAACAAGAAGTCTTTTTGAAAGACAGGATGTAGTAGTGGTTGCTAGTGTAAGCTGTATTTACGGTTTGGGTTTACCGGAAAATTATTTCAAAGGCGCGATAAAACTTTCTGTAGGAGATTCAATAGACAGGGATGAACTTTTAAGACATCTTGTAAACGTCCATTATGAGCGAAATGATATTGAACTGGAAAGAGGCTGTTTTAGAGCAAGAGGTGATATTGTCGAAATTAAACCTGCTTATGAAAATATAACAGTACGGATTCAGTTTTTTGGTGATGAAATAGAGAAAATTTCACGAATTAATCCTACTACAGGAGAAATTATTGAAATTTGTGCAAGCGTGGTAATATACCCTGCTGTACATTATTTGTCCGGCGATGAAGATATTAAAGAAACCTGCCAGCTTATTAAAAACGAATTAACTGTGAGAGTTAACGAACTTAACAGCCAAAATAAGATTCTGGAAGCTCAAAGACTTCTTCAAAGAACAAATCATGATTTGGAAATGATTAGAGAAGTCGGTTATTGCAACGGAATTGAAAATTATTCGAGAATTTTTGAAAGAAGAGAAGCGGGAACCCCTCCTGCGACTTTGCTTGATTATTTCCCGAAAGATTTTTTGCTTATAATTGACGAATCTCATGTTACTATTCCACAGATAAAAGCTATGTACAATGGCGATGCCGCCAGAAAAAACGTGCTTATAGATTATGGTTTTCGGCTTCCATGTTCAAGAGATAACAGACCTTTGAAAGCGGAGGAATTCTGGGAAAGGATTCACCAGTCGGTTTATGTTTCTGCTACACCTGCGGAATATGAACTGGGAATTTCCGAACAGGTAGTTGAACAAATCATCAGACCGACAGGACTTGTTGATCCGGAAATTGATATTCGTCCTACAGAGAATCAGGTTGATGATTTAATCGCGGAAATCAAAAAAAGAGCCGACAAAAAAGAAAGAATACTCATTACAACGCTGACTAAAAAGATGTCGGAAGATCTTACGGATTATTTTTTGCAGCTTGGAATCAGGGTAAGATATTTGCACAGCGAAATTCAATCTCTTGAGAGGGTGCAAATCCTTAGAGATTTAAGGCTTGGCGAATTTGACGTGCTTGTCGGCGTTAATCTTTTAAGAGAAGGTCTTGATTTGCCTGAAGTAACTCTTGTTGCGATTATGGATGCGGACAAAGAAGGCTTTTTAAGGTCAGAAACAAGTCTTGTTCAAACAATTGGAAGAGCCGCAAGAAATTCTTACGGAAAAGTTATAATGTATGCTGATAAAATTACGAATAGTATTCGGAAAGCTACTGAAGAAACAGACAGAAGAAGAGAACTTCAGCGAGAATATAACAGGATTAATAATATTACGCCTACAACAATTGTTAAACCTCTTTCAAACAGTCTGCTTGAAATGGTAAACAGTTTCCGCAGCGTGGAAGATATTATCGCAGAAAAAATGGTTGAAATAGATGCCAAAATAACTGATCTTCCTAAAATTATAGAAAAGCTCGAAAAAGAAATGCATTCAGCCGCAAAAATTCTCGACTTTGAAAAAGCCGCAGAAATTCGGGATAAATTAAAACAGCTTCGTGAAATGCACAAAGCTTCTTTGAACAAATAAATTGAATTTTAGATATTTTGAATGCTTTTTGTATATTCTAAAGCTTTTTCATCCGTATACTCTAAAGTTTTATGAATAGTGATTAAAAGTTTTTCGCGTGTTATAGGTTTTACCAGAAATTGTTTTGCGTCAAGCTGAATTGATTCTAATACAATATTTTGTAAAGCTGTAGCCGAGCACATAATAACTTTTGCATTTTTGTCATGTAAAATTAATATGTGACTTCCCTATTTTATCTATATACCAATTTTTTAAAAAACTAACATCTTTCATGTAGATATTTATATATTTTTTACATTTATTAATCAAGATATATTTTTACTTTCATTAATACTTTTATTTGTTTCCATGATTTTATTAATAGTTTTTAAAAGTAAATGGCTTTTTACCGGTTTTACCATAAAACCTTTTGCTCCAAGCTGGATTGATTCTGCTATAACATTTCTTAATGCGGTACAAGAGCACATAATAACATTTGCCTGTTTGTCATAATTCATCAGCTCATCTAAAATAGCTATACCATTAGCATCATATAGAACTATATCAAGTATGACAATATCGGGTTTTGTTTCCTTGTACAGTTTGATTGCATCTTGCCCACTAGACGAATCACCAATTATGTCATGACCTTCCTTCTCAAGAATTTTTCTTAAGATTACCCGCTGTACAGCAGAATCATCAATAATTAAAATACTAGCCATAGCAATCCTTTAAGTAGTTAATGACCTCTCTATATTTATAATGCCCATATTTTTTACAAATAAACATTTATATTAGGAATTATTCAGGATTTTCACATTTGTTAACAATTAAGAAGCAGCCTGAGTATGTTCTTTTAATTTCTATTAGTGCTTTTACTCATTTCCATAATTCTGTTAACAGTTTTTAAAAGGGTGTCAGCCGTTATTGGTTTTACAAGAAAACCTTTTGCTCCAAGTTGAATTGATTCTATAATGACATTCTGCAAAGCTGTAGCAGAACACATAATAACATTTGCATTTCTGTCATAATGCATAAGCTGATCTAAAATAGTAATACCGTTTGCATCAGGCATAACTATATCAAGTAAAATAATATCCGGTTTTAAGTCTTGATATAAGCCTAATACAGCTTGTCCATTGTTTGCCTCTCCAACAATATTATGATTTTCTTTCTCAAGAAATTTCTTGAGAATAGTCCTCTGTACAGTAGAATCATCGACAATTAAAATCCTAGCCATTCTAATCCTTTAAATAATCTGCGACCTCTATATATCTATGATGCCCAAATTTTTAAAAATATAACAGCCATATTTTCGGTTTTTATATATTTTACATTTATTAACAATTAATGTACCCTGTTGGGGATAGAGGTAAATAATAATTGAGTATCCA